>NZ_JBEZMM010000048.1:0-58517 GCF_040652715.1 Streptomyces sp. NPDC048196
AATGATTCCCCCCCCACCACGGGTTGGGGACGGGCGGGTGGGGCCGGTGTTTGGGACGTAAAGCGACAGCAGTCCCAAACACCGGCCCCGCAGGCCCGTCACCGCACCCGACACCACCCAGCCCGCCGCAGGCGCAACGGCGAACCACACCCCGCGGCGCAGCAGACGGGTACGTGCGGGGGCGCCGCAAAGCGCAACGGCCAGACGCCCCGCGGCGGGACAGACAGCTACGTGCGGGGGCGCCGCAAAGCGCAACGGCCAGACGCCCCGCGGCGGGACAGACGGGTACGTGCGGGGCGCCGCAAAGCGCGCAACGGCGAGCAACCCCCACGGCGGGACAGCCAGGTACGTGGGCGGCACTGCAAAGCGCAGCGAAGGGGATTAACGGGAACCGTCAACGCACCGATAGCCTCCTAATCCTCACGGGGGCACGAGGGCGCCTCTGCCCCGACCATCTGCGAGGGGCGGAGAATGATCGAGGCAGTCGGCCTGACGAAGCGCTACGGCGCCAAGACGGCCGTGTACAACCTGTCGTTCCAGGTGCGGCCGGGCACGGTGACCGGCTTCCTGGGGCCCAACGGGTCCGGGAAGTCGACGACCATGCGGATGATTCTGGGGCTCGACGCACCGACGTCGGGGAGCGCCACGATCGCCGGCCGCCCGTTCCGCAGCCTCCCGAACGCCCCGCGCCAGGTGGGCGCGCTGCTCGACGCCAAGGCCGTGCACGGCGGACGCAGTGCGCGCGCGCATCTGCTGTCGCTGGCGCAGCTGTCCGGCATTCCGGCCCGGCGGGTCGACGAGGTGCTGGGCGTGGTCGGTCTCCAGGACGTCGCCGGGCGGCGGTCCAAGGGCTTCTCGCTGGGCATGGGCCAGCGGCTCGGCATCGCCTCGGCGCTGCTCGGCGATCCGCAGGTGCTGCTCTTCGACGAGCCGGTCAACGGCCTGGACCCGGAGGGCATCCTCTGGGTCCGGAACCTGATGAAGCAGCTCGCGTCCGAGGGGCGTACCGTCTTCGTCTCCTCGCACCTGATGAGCGAAATGGCGCTGACCGCCGAGCACTTGATCGTGATCGGCCGCGGGCAGCTGCTCGCGGACATGTCGGTCAAGGACTTCATCTCGGCCAACTCGGCCGATTTCGCCCGGGTGCGGACGCCCGACTCCGAGCCGGAGCAGCGCGAGAAGCTGACCGCCGTCATCGGCGAGGCGGGCGGTCGGGCCACGCCGGAGCCGGACGGTGCGCTGCGGGTGACGGGGCTGCCGCTGCCGCGGATCAGTGACCTGGCGCACGAGGCCGACGTCCGGCTGTGGGAGCTGTCGCCGCACCAGGCGTCCCTGGAAGAGGCGTACATGCGGATGACGCAGGGTGCCGTGGACTACCGCTCGACCAGCGACCCGCGGGCCGGTCTGCAGGAGGTCCCGGCGGGGTACGCCCCGCCGGGGTACGGCGGCGGCCCGGGGGTTCCCGGTCAGCTGCCCAGCCCGTACGCCCAGCAGGCGGCCGGCGCCGTTCCCGGGCCGGGGTACCCGCCGCCCGCGCCGGCTCAGGGTCACCCGTACGGGGCACCCGCACCGTACGGGGCGCCCCACCCTTACGGGCAGCCGCCCGCCGCGCCGATGCCGCCCGCCGCCCCCGCCGACCAGACCGTGCCCCACACCGAGGACGCCCGATGACCAGCCCTCAGCAGCCGCAGGCCCAGCCTGAGCGCGCCCCGCAGGAAGCCGCCGCCCAGCCGCCGGTGCCGCCCGCCGCACCTCCCGTGCCGCCCACCGCACCGCCCGCACCGCCTGCGCCGGAGCAGCCCGCGCCCGCCAAGGACGCGGGCACGATGATGCTCCAGGCCCAGTCCCCCGCCGAGTCCCCCGCCCCGCCTCCGGCCAAGGAGGGCGGCACGATGATGCTCCAGGCACAGCCGATGCCCGAGCCGCGGCCGCTCGCCGCGCACGGGCCCGGCAAGGGCAAGGACGCCGGCACGATGATGCTCCAGGCCCAGCCCCAGCAGCCCCAGCAGGCCCAGCTGCAGCAACCTCAGCAGGCCCAGCAGCCCCAGCCGCCCGCCCAGGCCCCGCAGGCCGCCGCCCCGCAGGCGCAGCCGCCGGCCAACGGGGGCGGCACGATGATCCTCCAGGCGCAGCCGCCCGTACCGGCGCCCGCGCCGCAGGGGCAGCCGCAGGTCCAGGCGCAGCCGCCGGTCGCGCCGCCCGCCCCCATGGGCGCCGGTGGTTACGTCTCGCCCATTCCGGTGCGGCCGGCCCATCTCGGCCATGCGCTGGCCTCGGAGTGGACGAAGATCCGCTCGGTGCGCTCGACGATCTGGACGCTGGGCGTGATGCTGCTGCTGATCGTCGGCATCGGTCTGCTGGCGACCCTCGCCGCGGGCTCGGACCGCGAGATGGACCCGCTGCTCGCGGTCGGGTTCGTCGGCGTCCTGCTCGGCAGCCTGTGCGTGATCACCCTGGGCGTGCTGTCGATCTCCTCGGAGTACGGCACCGGCATGATCCGTACGACGCTGACCGCCTGCCCCAGCCGGGTGCGGGTGCTGACCGCGAAGGCGATCGTGTTCTTCGGGCTGGCGCTGGTGATCACCACGATCGCCACCACGCTGGTCGCGCTGCTCGACTTCGGGATGCTCAACGGCCCGGCGCCGACCACCGACCAGTGGCTGCGCGCCACCCTGGGCGCGGGTCTGTACGTTGCGCTGCTCGGTCTGCTGGCGCTGGGCGTGGGCGCGCTGCTGCGGCACTCGGCGGGTGCCATCAGCGCCATGATGGGCCTGGTGCTGCTGCCGATGCTGCTGGCGCTGTTCCTGCAGGGCGAGAGCGTGAAGGAGCTCCAGCGGGCGCTGATCGAGTACTCCGTGCCCAGCGCGCTGGCGACGCTCTACGACATTCCGTTCCTGCCCAGTGGCCCCTCGGGCTGGACCCCGCTGTGGATCCTGGCCGGGGTCACCGCGGTGGTGCTGGGCGGTGCCTACGCCGCCGTCGCCCAGCGCGATGTCTAGGACGACCCGGACCCGGTGAATCGGGCGAGGCCTCAGTAGCGAGGCGCATTACGGGACCGCTGGAGCCGTGCGCTCCGGCGGTCCCGTGCGTTCCAGCAGGCGCGGTGCCAGTGCCGGCGGTCGTCGACGTCGCCGTGCTGCGGCCAGGCGACGACGTGCGGGACGCCGGGCGGGATCTCCTGGTCGCAGCCGGGGCAGCGGTAGTGCTTGGCCGCGCCGCCGCCCCCGACCTGCCGTACGACCCACTCCTCGCCGCGCCACTCCTCGGTCCGTTCGAGCCCGTAACGGTCGCCGCCCGTGCGGTCGATGGGCTTCGCACCGCCGTGCTGGCGGTTTCGACGCGGGGACACGGGCACACCTCATAAAGGGGGAAGCGGGGTCACGGGCTGTCACCAGCGTACGCGGCGCTCGGCAGGGCCCGTTCCGGACGGCAGGTTTCTGTGATCATCGGGAAATTCCCGGCGAGGCCGTGCCCTTGGCACGTGTCAGGCGTTGTTGCCTGTAAGGGGGGAGTCGCGTCGGCTGCGAGGAGGCAGAGAGCGATGCGTGTCGGAGCTTTCATCCTGGCCGCTCAATTCCCCGGTCAGGGACAGGGGGAAGCACTGCACCGGGCGGTGCGTTCCGCCGTGGTCGCGGAGGAGGCGGGCCTCGATGCGGTCTGGCTGGCGGAACACCACTTCGTACCTTACGGCGTCTGCCCGAATGCGGTGACGCTGGCCGCGCTGCTGCTGGGCCGGACCCGTCGGATCGGCGTCGGGACGGCGGTGAGCGTGCTGCCGACCCAGCATCCGGTGGCGCTCGGCGAGTCCGCGGCGCTGCTGCACCTGACGTCCGAGGGGCGGTTCACGCTCGGCGTCGGCCGGGGCGGCCCCTGGGTGGATCTGGAGGTCTTCGGCTCCGGGCTCGCCGCGTACGACCACGGCTTCCCCGAGTCGCTCGATCTGCTGCTGCGCTGGCTGCGCGAGCCCCGGGTCGGGGCGCAGGGCGAGCGGTACGCCTTCCGCGAGGTGGCGGTGGTGCCGCGGCCGGACCAGGCGCTGATCGCTCCGGACGAGCCGGGGGCCGGGCCGCCGGGTCCGCCCGTGGTGGTGGCCTGCACCTCCCCGTCGTCGGTGCGGATGGCCGCCGCGCGCGGGCTGCCCATGCTGCTGGGCATGCACTGCGGTGACGAGGAGAAGGCGGAGATGATCGCGCTGTGGCGGGCGGCCGCGCGGGAGGCCGGCCGGGCCCCGGAGGAGATCGCCGCGGCCGAGCACGTCTCGGCGGGTGTGGTGCAGATCGCCGATGCCCGGGAGGCCGCGAGGGAGACGTTGATGAAGGCGATGCCCGGCTGGCTGCGGCAGGGTCTGGGCGCGCATGTGACGGTCGACGGGCGCTATCGGTCGATGCGCGATCCGCTGGCGTACACGGAGTTGCTGTGCGGGCTGCATCCGGTCGGCCCGCCGCAGTGGTGCGCGGACCGCCTGGCGGCGACGTCGGAGCGCACCGGCATCACCCGCTTCGCGCTGCTCGTCGAGGGCTCCGGCGATCTCGCGGCGACGGAGGAGAACGTCCGCCGGCTGGGCACGGAGGTCCTGCCGCAACTGGTGTGATCCGTGGGGCGGCGGCGTGCGGTCGCCGTCGCCGTGCGGTGGTGCTGCCGCTGGCGCACCGTCTGCGGGGCGCGCCCAACCCCGCGTACGGCAGCGGCAGCAACTCCGTTCAGCAGTCGCGGAGTTCGGGCGACTGATTGAGCAGCTGGCCCCGGACGGAGGTGAACCGGGCCAGCCGGTCGTCCACCGCCGGGTCGAGCGGGAAGACCGCCACCCGGTGGCAGTTCTGGAAGGCGAGGCGCACCCCGAAGTGGCGCTCCAGCGAACCGCGGATCGCGTCACTCGCCAGTGCGCGCAGCAGCTGACCGCGCGCCTGCTCGTCCGGCGGCGGCGTCTGGTTGTCGGCGAACTCTCCGCCGTCGACCTTCAGCTGGGCCACCAGAGAGCTGATCATCCCCCATGCGTAGGGGAGGGAGTTCCGGACGCAGTCGACAAAAGCGGCTTCGTCGACCTCGCCTCGCTCGGCCTGTTCGAGGAGGGCCGGTGAGACGTCGAGCGACATGAGGTTCTCCTCTCGCGGCCCCGCCGGGACGGACGGGGCCTAGGGCTGGGACAAGGGGTTTCGCGACGGAGCGTGTTCGCCTCACGACCCCCCGCTTCAACGGTATGCCGCGCAAGAGGCCCGCACCAGGAGATTGCACATACAACCGGCCATTGGTGAGCGCCTGGGGTGCGGGGGTTTCCCCCGTAAAGGCACCTCCGTCCAGGGCGAATCGCGTAGCCGGCCCTCGGTCGAGTAGCGTGGCGCACCATGCGTCTCGTCATTGCCCGCTGCTCCGTGGACTACGCGGGCCGGCTCACCGCCCACCTTCCCTCCGCACCGCGCCTCATCCTGGTGAAGGCGGACGGTTCGGTCTCCATCCACGCGGACGACCGGGCCTACAAACCCCTCAACTGGATGTCCCCGCCCTGCACTCTCAAGGAGGGCGACGGGGACGTGTGGACGGTGGAGAACAAGGGGGGCGAGAAGCTCATCATCACCCTCGAAGAGGTCATGCACGACTCCTCGCACGAGCTGGGCGTCGACCCGGGTCTCATCAAGGACGGTGTGGAGGCGCACCTCCAGGAACTTCTCGCGGACCGGATCGAAACCCTCGGCGAGGGCTATTCGCTGATTCGGCGTGAATACCCCACTGCCATCGGGCCGGTGGATATCTTGTGCCGGGACGCCGATGGGCAGACCGTGGCCGTCGAGATCAAGCGGCGCGGCGAGATCGACGGGGTCGAGCAGCTCACCCGTTATCTCGAACTCCTCAACCGCGACCCGCACCTGGCGCCGGTGAAGGGCGTCTTCGCGGCGCAGGAGATCAAGCCGCAGGCGCGGGTACTGGCCACCGACCGCGGTATCGGCTGCGTGGTGCTGGACTACGACGCCCTGCGCGGCATCGAGGACGACAAGCTCCGGCTGTTCTGACCCGGCCCCGGCGGAACAGACCCGCATACGGCACACGGCCCGACGGCCCGGTCCTCTCGGTACCGGGCCGTCGCGCCGTGTCGTACGGGGGCGTTACGCGGTCGGGGCGCTCTGCGTGCCGGCGGAGGAGGCCGTGCCGCCCGAGGACGTGCTGCTGCCGTCCGTGCCCGCCGGGGAGCTGCCGGTGGGCGCGGAGGCGGAGGCGGCGCTGCTCTGGGAGGGCTTCTGCGTCGCCGGGTCGGTCGTCGGGTCGGTCGGGGTGGGGTCGGTCGGTTCGGTGCTGGGATCGGTCGGCGTCGGGTCGGTCGGCTCGCTCGTCGGCCGGTGGGTGGGCCGGGTCGGCCGGTCGGTGGGCGTGGTGGGCCGGCCGGTCGGGGTGGTGGGGTCGGCGGTCGGGTCGGTCGGGTCGGTGCCGGGGTCGGTGGGTTCGCCGGTGGTGGCGGAGCCGCTGGTCGACGGGGCCGGGGTGCCGGGGCGGCCGGTCCGGGCGGGCTTGGCGCCGTGGCCGGTGGGCGGCAGGCCGGTGCCGGTGGTGGGGTCCGCGGCCGGCAGGTCGGGGCTGGTGCCGTCGTCGGTGGTCTGCTCGGTGCTGACCTTGTTGTCGGGGGCGTCCTCGCCGCCGGAGGTCATGCCGAGGGTGATGACGGTGCCGAAGACGGCCACGAGCAGGGCTCCGGCGCCGGCCGCGACGAGGTTGCGGCGGGCACCGAGCAGTGCCTTGACGCCCTTGGCGCCGCCGGTGCCCGTGGTGGCGGGGAGGGCCGTCGTGGCTGCCGTCGAGGAGACGTTGCGGGAGAGCACGGTCGCCGGGGTCGCCTCGGCGGCGGACGTCAGCCGCAGCTTGGCGGTGGACACCGCGTCGGGCGAGGCGGCTCCGTCCGCGCGGGGCCCGGCGGAGGGCTTGCCTCCGGAGCCGGCCGGCGGGAGCTGCGGGACGGCCGTGGTGGCCGCGGAGGCGGCCCGGGACCGGTCGGTGACCAGCGCCAGCGCGCGCCGTCCGGCCACCGCGCCGTTGCGGTCGGAGAGCACACCGCGCAGTCCGATGGACGCCTCCAGTTCGGCGCGGGCCCGGTCGAGGCTGCCGGTGCAGAGCGCGAGGACGCCCAGCTCGTGGTGGAAGTACGCCTCCTCGGCGACCTCGCCGGCCAGCCGGGCGGCCTCCTGGCCGTGCCGCAGGGCGCGTTCCCAGGCGCTCCAGTGCAGCGCGACGGCGAAGGCGGGGGCGGCGGTACGGGCGAGCAGTACGGCCGCGCTGGCGTGTCCGCTCTCCCGGCTGCCGGTCAGTACGGCCATCGCGGCGAGCGCGGCGTCGGACTCGGCGGCGGCCCGCTCGGGGGTGACCGAGGGGTGGCCGGCCCACCAGGCGTAGTGCTGGGCGGCGGTGTGTGCCCGGGCGGTGGCGTCCTCGGCGTAGCCGGCCGCGGTGAGCTGGTCCAGGACGGTGGCGGCGAGCCGGTAGTGGCTGCCGACCGGGGTGATCAGTCCGCAGGCGAGGAGTTCGCCGAGGGCGGCGTCGGCGTGGGTGTCCTCGGTGAGGGCCGGCAGGTGCGCCTGGTGCGGGAGCTCGCCGCCGAGCGCGACGGCGAACCGCAGGGTCTCCCGGGCGGCGGCGCTCAGCCCCTCGGCGAGCAGCGGGGCGGGCGCGGCGGCCTCGCCGAGGGAGGGCAGCGGGGCCTCCGGGGTGTCCTCGGTTCCGTCGGCGCCGTCCGCGTCGGATCCGGCCCCACCGCCGTCGGTGGCCCCGGGCTGCTCGGCCGGGAAGAGGCCGTAGCCGTCGTCGAGGGCGCCGGCGCGGTTGCGGCGCCGGTCGCGCTGCCGGAGCAGCGCGGCGGCCTGCACGAACCGCAGCGGCAGCCCCTCGGACTCGAACCACAGGTCGGCGGCCCAGGCCGCCTCGTCGTCGGTGAGCGGCCGGTCCACGGCGCGCTCCAGCATGCGTACGCAGCCGGCCCGGCCGATGCCGCCGAGGAAGACCTCTTCGAGGTGCGAGGCGGCGCTGGGCGCGGCGACGTCGGGGGTGGCGGCGATCAGGAAGGCGCATTCGGGGGTGGCGTCGAGCAGTTCGTCGAGCGCGGCGCCGCCGAATTCGAGGTCGTCGAGGACGACGATGGCGCCGATCTCGGCGACCAGGCGGAGCAGTTCGGGCCGGTCCGGGCGGTGCTGCGGGGCGCGGTGGACCGCGGCGAACAGGGCGTACAGCAGGTCGGTGGCGGTGCGGTGGTAGCCGGAGAGCCGGACCACGCCGTCGGGGGCGAGGTCGGCGCAGGCGGTGGCGACGGCGTCCAGCAGACGGGTGCGGCCGGAGCCTGCCGGGCCGGTGAGGCGTACCGAGCGGCCGCGGGAGAGCAGCCGGACCAGGCGCTCGATGTCCTCGGTGCGCTCTTCGAGCGTGCTGCCGTGCCCGGCGGATCCGGGCGGTCCCGGGGGCACCGGGGGTGCGGCGGCGCGGGCGGCCGTGGCGCGCTCCTGGGCGCCGAGCCGGACGGGTTCGGCGGGGCGTTCACCGGGTGGGCAGGGCTCTATCTCGCTGCCGTCGACGGGGTTGACGGTGACGAGGTAGTTGCCCGAGACGAGCCGGACGACGCGGGCCGGGCCGTTGGGGCCGCCCTTCGCGCCGCCGAACGCGGGGGCCGGCGGATCGGCAGGAGTGCCCTGCTCGCCGTGTTCCTCAGGCCCCCGGTGAGTGTTCGGGTCCATGCTGCAAGCTCCCACGTGTACCGTGCCGAATGCGCTCCGGCCGTCCGCGCGTCTGCCGCGGCAGGTGGCCCCCGCCGTCGCGTCCGGTCCGGTGTCCGCCGCGGATGATGGCATACGGGCGGGATCCGAACCTTAGACCCGGAGCGCGGGGCCTTGCACGGGCGGGGGCGGGCACTGCCCGAAAGCTCCCGGTTCAGCCGTTGTGACGTGTTCTGCGCGTGTCCTCTCCGGGAGCGCAAGGGGCTTCCGGAGAGGTCGCGCAGGGCTTCCGGGAGCGCGCAGGTCCCCCGTTCCTCCGGCGCGCTCCCCCTGCTCGTGCCCGGGCTGTCACACCCGGGGAAGCGATTCGGCTTCGATGCCGCCCTCGATGGCGAGGATGCGGTGGAGCCGGGTGGCGACCAGCAGACGCTGCATCTGGGGCGGCACCCCGCGCAGTACCAGCCGCCGGTTGACCCGGCCGGCCCTACGGTGTGCGCCCATGATCACACCGAGGCCGGTGGCGTCCCAGGAATCCAGCGCGGTGAGGTCCAGCACCAGGTCACCCCGGCCGGAGTCGACGGCCGTGTGCAGCGCCGTCCGGGCGTCCGCCGCGCTGCGGACGTCGAGGCGGCCCTCGACGACCAGCTCGGCGTGGTCGCCCCTGATGTGCATATGCGCTCCCCTGTGTCATGGGTTCATGCATGGACGTCTACAGATCTGACTGCCTCTCATGCGGCGAAGTTGCCGCCTGTAAGCGAACCGATACCGAATTCACCCCATGGGGTGACCCCATCAGGCCCAACGACCTGACGCGGTATCAGTGCTCGTAGAAGCCCTGCCCACTCTTGCGTCCGATATCGCCCGCGTCGACCATGCGTCGCATGATCTCCGGCGGCGCGAACTTCTCGTCCTGGGACTCGGTGTAGATGTTGTCGGTGGCGTGCAGCAGGATGTCGATGCCGGTCAGGTCGGCGGTGGCCAGCGGGCCCATGGCGTGGCCGAAGCCCAGCTTGCAGGCGGTGTCGATGTCCTCGGCGCTGGCCACGCCGGACTCGTAGAGCTTGGCGGCCTCGACGACCAGCGCCGAGATCAGCCGGGTGGTGACGAAGCCGGCCACGTCGCGGTTGACGACGACGCAGGTCTTGCCGACGGACTCGGCGAACTCCCGGGCCGTGGCGAGGGTTTCGTCGCTGGTCTTGTAGCCGCGTACCAGCTCGCAGAGCTGCATCATCGGCACCGGCGAGAAGAAGTGCGTGCCGACGACCCGCTCGGGGCGGGAGGTGGCCGCGGCGATCTTGGTGATCGGGATGGCGGAGGTGTTGGAGGCCAGCACCGCCTCGTCCTTGACGAGCTTGTCCAGCGTCCGGAAGATCTCGCGCTTGACGTCGATCCGCTCGAAGACCGCCTCGACGACGATGTCCGCGTCGGCGGCGGCTTCCAGGTCGGTGGTGGTGGTGATGCGCGCCAGCGCCTGCTCGGCGTCGGCCGCGGCCAGCTTCCCCTTGGTGACGAACTTCTCGTACGAGGCCTCGATGCCGCCCTTGCCGCGGGCCAGGGCCTCGTCCGTCACATCGCGGAGCACCACGTCCCAGCCCGCCTGGGCGGAGACCTGCGCGATACCGGACCCCATCAGTCCGGCGCCGATGACGGCGAGCTTCTTTGCCACTGCTGTCCCCTCACACCCTGTGCATTTGAAAGTCTGTCGGTCTTCGGGTGACGTTAGCGGTCGTTGGCGATCCATTGGTGGGTAAGAGATGCGCGTCACGCCCGCCCGTCACCCGACATGGCGGACATCACACCCGGGGCGGCGCTCCTGCGAGGTCGCGCGCGCTCAGCCGGCGCCGCGCACCCCGTAGTTGAGGACCCGCTCGCTCAGCAGCTCCTCCATCTCGTCCAGCAGGACCAGCGCCTCGCGCGAGACCACCGCGGGCTTGCGGCCGGCGATCATCTCGTGGGCGATGGTCGTCATCAACGTCTGGTGCACCCAGTTGATCTGGCCGGCCATCAGGGCGGGCATCGGGTCGTCGGCCGCCGCGCCGGTCTCCTCCCGGAGGGTGGCCTCCAGGTCCTCGTACTGCTCGCGCTGCAGGTGCCACAGGCGGGCCTGGAGGGACGGCGAGCCGTGGACGACCTTCATGAAGCGCTCATAGCCCTCGATGAGTCCCACTTTGGGTGAAACGCTCTCGACCTCTTCGCGCAGCTCCCGCAGGACGGCGAGGGCGGCGGACTCCCCCGCGCGCCGGGCCCGTACGAACCGCGACAGCCGGTCGACGACCCCCTTGCTGCGGTCGAAGAAGAGGTCCTCCTTCGCCGGGAAGTAGTTGTACACGGTGTTGACGGAGACGTCGGCGGCCTCGGCGATCTCCGCGATGGTCACCGCGTCGAAGCCGCGCTCCAGGAAGAGACCGGTCGCCATGTCCGAGATGTACTGGCGGGTCTGCCGCTTCTTCCGCTCCCTGAGTCCGTCTGCCATGCCCTCAGGCTACCCCTGTCTGGCGTCACTGAAATTTTGGGGGCGTTGCAATTTTTCATGCTCTCTGTTTTTCTTGCGGCATGCCCGTACTCAGCACGTCCGGCCTCGCCCGGACCTTCCCCACCAAACGCGGCCCCGTCGAGGCCGTCCGCGGTATCGACCTCACCGTCGAGCGCGGCGAGATCCTCGGCTTCCTCGGCCCCAACGGCGCCGGCAAGACCACCACCCTGCGGATGCTCACCACCCTGCTCGCCCCCACCGGCGGCACCGCGACCGTCGCCGGCTGCGACCTGGCCCGCGATCCGGCCGGGGTGCGCCGCGCCTCTGGATACGTCGCCCAGTCCGGCGGCGTCGACCCGAACGTCTCGGTCCGCGAGGAACTCGTCACCCAGGCCCGCCTCTACCGCCTGGGCAAGGCCGAAGCCCGGGACCGTGCCGAGGAGTTGGCCGCCGACCTGGGCCTGACCGACCTCCTGGACCGGAAGACCGCGACCCTCTCCGGCGGCCAGCGACGCCGGCTGGACGTCGCCATGGGCCTGGCCCACCGCCCCGAGGTCCTCTTCCTCGACGAGCCGACCACCGGCCTCGATCCGGGCAGCCGCGCCGACCTGTGGGACCTGGTCCGCCGGATCCGCACCGAGCACGGCACGACCGTGTTCCTCACCACCCACTACCTCGACGAGGCCGATGCGCTCGCCGACCGGCTGGTGATCATCGACAAGGGAGTGGTGGCCGCCGACGGCACGCCGGACGCCCTCAAACGCGCCCACGGCGGCTCCCCCGACGCGTCCCTCCAGGACACCTTCCTCGCCATCACCGGCCGCGGCATCACGCCCCGGGACACCACCCCCCTCGCCGTCTAGGAGCCGACCCCCATGTCCTCCCTGCTGTCCGACACCGCGCTGGTCTTCGGCCGCTACGCCCGGCAGACCCTGCGCTCGAAGCTGCAGATGCTCTTCGGCGTGCTGATGCCGCTGCTGTACCTGCTCTTCTTCGGCCCCTTGCTGACCGGGCTGCCGCTGCCCTCGGCCGGCAGCTCCTGGCAGGTGCTGGTGCCCGGCCTGCTGCTCCAACTCGGGCTGTTCGGCGCCTCGTTCTGCGGCTTCGGCATCATCGTCGAGAAACAGTTCGGCGTCGTCGAGCGGATGCGGGTGACGGCGGTGAGCCGGTCGGCGCTGCTGCTGGGGCGGGTGCTGCGGGACGCCGCGCTGTTCGTCTTCCAGGCGGTGCTGCTGGTGCTGGCGGCGCTGGTGATGGGGCTGCGGGCGCCGTTGCCCGGCATCCTCATCGGCTTCGCGTTCGTCGCCGTCCTGACCGTGGCGCTGGCCTCGCTGTCGTACGCGCTGGCGCTGCGGGTGAACTCACCGCAGGAATTCGGGCCGGTGATCAACTCGGTCACCATGCCCTCGATGCTGCTGTCCGGGCTGATGCTGCCGATGACGCTGGCCCCGGCGTGGCTGGACGTCCTCTCGCACGTCATGCCGTTCCGCTACCTCGTGGACGCGGTACGGGCGGCGTTCGTCGGCGACTACGCGTCCTCGGCGGTCCTGTACGGCGCGGTGGTGGCACTCGCCCTCGCCGCGGCGTCCCTGGCACTCGGCACCCGCGCCTTCCGGAGGGCCGCGGCGTAGTCTCGCCCGTATGGTGAATCTGACGCGCATCTACACCCGCACCGGCGACAAGGGCACCACGGCCCTGGGCGACATGAGCCGTACCGCCAAGACCGATTCGCGGATCGCGGCCTACGCCGACGCCAATGAGGCGAATGCGGTGATCGGTACCGCCATCGCCCTGGGACAGCTCGGCACCGAGGTCGTCAAGGTCCTCACCCGCGTGCAGAACGATCTGTTCGACGTGGGTGCGGACCTGTCGACCCCGGTGGCCGAGAACCCCGAGTTCCCCCCGCTGCGCGTCGAGCAGAGCTACATCGACAAGCTGGAGGCCGACTGCGACCGCTTCCTGGCCGAACTCGACAAACTGCGCAGCTTCATCCTCCCGGGCGGCACCCCCGGCGCGGCCCTCCTCCACCAGGCCTGCACCGTCGTCCGCCGCGCCGAACGCTCCACCTGGGCCGCCTTCGAGGAACACGGCGACACCATGAACCCCCTCACCGCCACCTACCTCAACCGCCTCTCCGACCTCCTCTTCATCCTGGCGCGCACCGCCAACAAGGAAATCGGCGACGTCCTGTGGGTCCCGGGCGGCGAACGCTGACGAGCGGGCGGCGGGACCGGCTGGGGGTCCGGGGGTCATCCCCCGGGAAAACACAGCATCCTGGCGCGCACCGCCAACAAGGAAATCGGCGACGTCCTGTGGGTCCCGGGCGGGGAACGCTGACGAGCGGGCGGGGAGGCTGACGAGCGGGCGGCGGCCGGCCGGCGGGCGCCGGGGTCGGGCGGCGGGGCCCGTCAGCGCAGGGTCTTCTGCTGCGGGGTGGGGGTCGCTTCGGTGGTGGGGGTGGCGGCGGGGGTGTCCCTGGGGGCCTTCTTCGGCCAGACGAGGTAGGTCAGGGCGATCACGCCGTGGATCATCAGGATGCGCAGCGAGGTGCCCTGCCAGCCGCGCAGCGACGCCGTGTCGCCGTCCGTGCCGACGTACCAGATCGCCAGCTGCAGCAGCCCGATCGCGAGGGCCACCCACACCACCGTGCGCAGCCACAGCATCCCCTCGTGCTTCGCGCGGTCCATGCCGTAACGCTTCGGGGGCCGCGGGCCGCCCGCGAAGCGGTGCGCGAAGTGCCCGTCGACCCACTTGATCGTGTAGTGCCCGTAGGCGACCGTGTAGCCGATGTAGAGCGCGGCCAGTCCGTGTTTCCAGTCGGCGGAGGCGCCGTTCTTCAGGTCGATCGCGGTGACGATCAGCAGCACCAGCTCCAGCAGCGGTTCCAGCAGGAGCACCGCCGCCCCGGTCCGCGGCATCCGCGCCAGGTAGCGCAGGGCCAGGCCCCCCGCCAGCAGCACCCAGAAGCCGACTTCACAGGCGATGATCAGCGTGACGACCACGGCCGCCTCCTCTCAGGATCTTCCACCGAATACCTCAACCCTCCCAGCGGCGGCCGCCCGAAACGTCGTCACCTGCGACGATCCCGCACTGCATCTTTCGATGTAGCCGGCGGAGGACGGGGATGACCGCGACGTGGAGGCAGCGGGCGCCGTCGCCGTGTTTGATGGAGGGGTGACCGCCAGCTCCCCCGCCGCCCTCGGCCGGCCGCACCGACTCGATCTGCTCATCGCGGGCGGCGGGCTGCTCGGCGGACTGCTGCTGTGGACGCTGAACCTGCACGGCGGACCACCGCAGCTGGGACTGCCGCCCTCGCTCACCCTCCTGTCGCTCACCGCGATGTCCGGCGCGGAACTGCTGCGCCGGACCGCCCCGATGACGGCCCTGGGCATCGCGGTGCCCGCCCTGGCGCTGGACATCTGCGCCGGCACGCTCGTCGCCACCGTCCTGATGTTCACCGACGTCGTCTACGCGGCGGTGCTCTACGGCCCGGCCGCCGCGGCCCGCCGGATCCCGCTGCACTCGGTGCTGGGCACGGTCGTGGCGGCCGTCGCGCTGACCGCGGCGTGGCCCGACCCGCAGGTCGTGATGGTCGTCATCGGCATCGCGGTGATCACCGTCGCACCGGCCTGGACCGGCCTGATCATCCGCAACCACCGCGACGCCGCCGAGTCCGCCCGACTGCGGGCCGAGCAGACCGCGCTGCTGGCGGAGATGGACCGCACCCAGGCGGTGGCGGGCGAACGCGCGCGGATGGCCCGGGAACTCCACGACATGGTCGCCAACCACCTGTCCGCGATCGCGATCCACGCCACCGCCGCCCAGTCCATCGACGATCCGTCCGCAACCCGCGAGGCGCTCGGCGTCATCCGGGAGAACAGCGTGCAGGGCCTGTCCGAAATGCGCCGGCTGATCGGCCTGTTGCGCGACCCGAAGGCCACCGCCGAGTACGCCGAGGAGCCGGCCGCCACCCCCACCCTCGACGGGCTGGACGCGCTGATCGCCCAGGCCCGCACGAACGGCGCGAGCAGCGGGCTGACCTTCGTCCTGGACGACGCCCGCCACCCGGACGGCACCGGGCCCGGGCCCCGCACCGCCGCCCCGTTCGAGCTGGCGGTCTACCGCATCGTCCAGGAGTCCCTGACCAACGCGCTCAAGCACGCCGCGCCCGGCGAGGTCCGGGTGCGGATCGCCCGCGACCGCAGCGGGGCGCTCACCGTCACCGTCCGCAGCCCGTTCGCCGACCGGCCCGGCCCCCGGGCCCCGGGGTCGGGCACCGGCCTGGTCGGGATGCGCGAACGGACCGCCCTGCTGGGCGGGGCATTCGAGGCCGGCCCGGAGAGCGGGCCGGCCGGCACAGTCTGGCTGGTGCGGGCAGCGCTGCCCGCGGCCGAGGAGGAAGAGCAACGATGACAGGCGCCGAAGCGCAGCCGATCCGGGTACTCGTCGCCGAGGACCAGTCCGCCGTACGGGCCGGGCTGGTCCTCATCCTGCGCTCCGCCCCCGACATCGATGTCGTCGGGGAGGCGGAGGACGGTGAGGAGGCGGTCCGGCTGGCCCGGGAACTGCGGCCCGACCTCGTCCTGATGGACATTCAGATGCCGCGGCTGGACGGTGTCTCCGCCACCCGCCAGGTGGTCGCCGAGAAGCTGGCCGACGTCCTGGTGCTGACCACCTTCGACCTGGACGAGTACGTCTTCGGGGCGCTGCGGGCGGGCGCCGCCGGCTTCCTGCTCAAGGACAGCGATGCGGCTGCGCTGCTGACCGCGGTGCGCACGGTGGCGTCCGGCGAGGGCCTGATCGCCCCCGCGGTCACCCGGCGGCTGATCGCGGAATTCGCCAGCCCCCGTACGGCGGCACGGGCGGCGCGGGACGCGGACGCCCCCGACCCGGCGGTCCTGGACGCACTGACGCCGCGCGAACGCGAGGTACTGGGCTGTCTGGGCCGCGGCCTCTCCAACGCCGACATCGCCTTACGGCTGGCCATGGCCGAGGCCACCGTCAAGACCCACGTCAGCCGCCTGCTGGCCAAACTCGACCTCCGCAGCCGGGTCCAAGCGGCAGTACTGGCCCAGGAGTTGGGAGTCGACGGGCCGTAGAAAACCCCTTCCCGGCCGTGGAGAACCCCCCGGCCATGGGGAATGCCCTCCCCGCCCGTGCGGCGCTCGCGATGGCCGCCCGCCGACGTGCGACAGGACCGACCACCGCGAGCGCCACGCCGTCGAACGCGGCATCAATCGCCTCAAGGGGCACCGGGCCGGGACGGCGGGTGAGCGTCAGGAATTCATGGCGGCCCGGTCGGACTCACTGCGCAGAACGCAGAATTCGTTGCCTTCGGGATCGGCGAGGATCGCCCAGCCTGAACCATCGGGGTTCCGGTGATCGGCGACAAAGGTGGCACCGAGGCCCAGCAGCCGCTCCACCTCCTGATCGCGCGAGGTATCGGGGCGCACACACAGATGGATCCGGTTCTTGACCGTCTTGGCCTCGGGCACCTGGTTGAAGTACAACATCGGGCCTTCCGCCAGCAGCACCTGAGTCTCCCGGTCACCCGGCCTGTCCTCCGGATGCAGTGGACGGCCGGTCACATTGCTCCAGAACCGGGCCAGCTCGTAGGCATCCGCACAGTCGATCGCCACGTTCCGCAATACCGAGACCATGCGCGCGAGCCTTCCGGATCCCCACGCCGAACGCCACCGAGTCGCGCTCATTCTTCGCGCGCAGAACTCAGGCCCCTGACAGCACGTTCGATACACGGCCCAAAAGGGGCCAGAGGCCCTCAGGCCCAGGCCCTCACGCCACATTGCCCCTCCCCCAGACTTCGTCCGGGAGGTACCCCCATCAACGAGGCCCCTTATTCACGCCACATTGACCCGTTGCCCCGGCGGGGCTGCCTCCAGCCAGGCCAGGAAACCCGTGAGCGCGTCCTCGCTCATGGCCAGTTCCAGACGGGTGCCGCGGTGCCGGCAGGCCAGCACGAGGGAGTCGGAGAGCAGGGCGAGCTCCTCCTCACCCTGCGGGGTGCGGCGCTCCAGCACCTCGATGGCGGAGCGCTCCAGCAGGCGGCGGGGCCGGGGCGCGTACGAGAAGACCCGGAACCACTCGATCCGGTCGCCGTTGTAGCGCGCCACGCCGTAGATCCAGCCCTTGCCGCTGGGCTCGTTCTCCGGCACGTTCCAGCGCAGACTGCAGTCGAAGGTGCCGCCGGACCGCTGGATGAGCCGCCGCCTCAGTCCGAAGACGAACAGCCCCAGCAGCACCAGCACCACGACCGCGCCGCTCACAAGCAGAGCGAGGACCATCTCGACCGACCTCCTCGCCTCGTTGGGTGCCCCGGACGGAACCGGGGTGGGAGTACCTCCCGCTTGCGGGGGAGGAAACGCACCTGCATTGCCTCAGCCGCGGGCCGCTCCGGAGAATTCCGGGCAGCCCGCGGCTGAGGATCGATCTCGTCGGTGACGGGGCTCAGTGAACGCCCGTCACCGCACGCAGCCGGACATCGGCGCGACGCTCGGCGGCCGCGTCAGCGTCCGACTTCGCTCGCTCCAGGGCCCGCTCCGCGCGCTGGACATCGATCTCGTCCGACAGCTCGGCCACCTCTGCGAGCAGGGACAGCTTGTTGTCGGCGAACGAGATGAAGCCGCCGTGCACGGCGGCGACGACGGTGCCGTCCCCGCTCTCGCCGGTCGTACGAATCGTCACCGGGCCCGACTGCAGCACGCCGAGCAGCGGCTGGTGTCCGGGCATGACGCCGATGTCGCCCGACGAGGTGCGCGCGACGACCAGGCTGGCCTTGCCGGACCAGACCTGACGGTCGGCGGCGACCAACTCGACGTGCAGCTCAGCCACGATGGCTCCTCGGGTCTCCACCTGCCTGGTGTGGCAGATGTTGGGTCAAATACTAGTGGTCGTACGGACCGGGGGCGGCCAGGGCCGCCCCCGGAACCGGTACGGGGGTCAGGAGACGCCCAGCTCCTTGGCGTTCTTCTTCAGGTCCTCGAGACCGCCGCACATGAAGAAGGCCTGCTCGGGGAAGTGGTCGTAGTCGCCGTCCGCGATCTGGTTGAACGCGGAGATCGTCTCGTCCAGCGGCACGTCCGAACCGTCCACGCCGGTGAACTGCTTCGCCACGTGGGTGTTCTGCGACAGGAACCGCTCGATGCGACGGGCGCGGTGGACGGTGAGCTTGTCCTCCTCGCCGAGCTCGTCGATACCGAGGATCGCGATGATGTCCTGGAGGTCCTTGTACTTCTGCAGGATCGTCTTGACGCGCGAGGCGCAGTCGTAGTGCTCCTGCGTGATGTAGCGCGGGTCCAGGATCCGGGACGTCGAGTCCAGCGGGTCGACCGCCGGGTAGATGCCCTTCTCCGAGATCGGACGGGAGAGGACCGTCGTCGCGTCGAGGTGCGCGAAGGTCGTCGCCGGCGCCGGGTCGGTCAGGTCGTCCGCGGGGACGTAGATCGCCTGCATCGAGGTGATCGAGTGACCACGGGTCGAGGTGATGCGCTCCTGGAGGAGACCCATCTCGTCGGCCAGGTTCGGCTGGTAACCCACCGCGGAGGGCATCCGGCCGAGCAGGGTCGACACCTCGGAACCGGCCTGGGTGAAGCGGAAGATGTTGTCGATGAAGAACAGCACGTCCTGCTTCTGCACATCGCGGAAGTACTCCGCCATGGTCAGACCGGCCAGCGCGACGCGGAGACGGGTGCCCGGCGGCTCGTCCATCTGACCGAAGACCAGCGCGGTCTTGTCGATGACGCCGGAGTCCTGCATCTCCTCGATGAGGTCGTTGCCCTCACGGGTGCGCTCGCCGACACCGGCGAACACCGACACACCGTCGTGGTTGTTGGCCACGCGGTAGATCATTTCCTGGATCAGAACGGTCTTGCCGACACCGGCTCCACCGAACAGACCGATCTTGCCGCCCTTGACGTACGGGGTCAGCAGGTCGATGACCTTGACGCCGGTCTCGAACATCTCGGTCTTCGACTCGAGCTGGTCGAAGGACGGCGCCTTGCGGTGGATCGCCCAGCGCTCGGTGACCTCGGCCTCGGCCTCCGGCTTGTTCAGGATCTCACCGAGGGTGTTGAACACCTTGCCCTTGGTGATGTCGCCGACCGGGACGGTGATGCCGTTGCCCGTGTCGGTCACCGCGGCCTGGCGGACCAGACCGTCGGTGGGCTGCATCGAGATCGCACGAACCAGGCCCTCGCCCAGGTGCTGGGCGACCTCAAGGGTCAGGATCTTCTTGGCACCGGCCTCGGCCGGGTCCGCGACCTCGACGGTCAGCGCGTTGTAGATGTCCGGCATCGCGTCGACGGGGAACTCCACGTCGACGACCGGGCCGATGACACGGGCGACGCGGCCCGTCGCCGCGGCCGTCTCAACAGTGGTGGTCATAGTTGTCAGTCACTCCCCGCGGTCGCGTCGGCCAGTGCGGCACTGCCACCGACGATCTCGCTGATTTCCTGGGTGATTTCGGCCTGGCGGGCCGCGTTGGCAAGCCGCGAGAGCGACTTGATGAGCTCTTCTGCGTTGTCGGTCGCCGACTTCATCGCACGCCGGGTGGCGGCGTGCTTGGAGGCGGCGGCCTGCAGCAGCGCGTTGTAGATCCGCGACTCGACATACCGCGGCAGCAGGGCGTCGAGGACGTCCTCGGCCGACGGCTCGAACTCGAACAGCGGAAGGATCTCGCCCTTGGACGACTCCGCCGACTCGGCGGCCGCCTTGTCCAGGGACAGCGGCAGCAGCCGGTCGTCGAGCGCCGTCTGCGTCATCATCGAGACGAACTCCGTGAAGACGATGTGGAGTTCGTCCACGCCGCCCTCCGCGGTGTCCTTCTGCACGGCCTCGATCAGCGGTGCGGCGATCGCCTTGGCGTCCGCGTACGTCGGGCTGTCGGTGAAACCGGTCCACGACTCCACGACCTTGCGCTCGCGGAAGCTGTAGTACGACACACCCTTGCGCCCGACGATGTAGACGTCGACCTCTTTGCCCTCGGCCTTGAGCCGCTCGGTGAGCTGCTCCGCGGCCTTGATGACGTTGGAGGAGTATCCGCCGGCCAGACCGCGGTCGCTCGTGATGAGCAGCAGTGCGGCCCGGACCGGGCGCTCCGCCTCGGTCGTCAGCGCGTGCTGGGTGTTCGAGCCGGTGGCAACCGCTGTCACCGCGCGGGTCAGTTCACTCGCGTACGGCGTCGACGCCGCCACCTGGCGCTGCGCCTTGACGACGCGCGAGGCGGCGATCATCTCCATCGCCTTGGTGATCTTCTTGGTCGCGGTGACGGAGCGGATGCGACGCTTGTAGACCCGGAGCGTGGCTCCCATGGATCAGGTCCCTTCCGTCGTCACTTGCTCGTGCCGGCCGTGGTGTCCTCGCCGAGCAGCTTGCCGTCCGAGGTCTCGAACTGCCGCTTGAAGCCGTCGACGGCCTCGGAGATCGCCCCGATGGTGTCGTCGGACATCTTGGCGCCCTCGCGGATGCTGGTCAGGAGGTCCTTCTTCTCCCGGTGGAGGTGGTCGAGGAGCTCGCGCTCGAAGCGGCGGATGTCCTCGACCGGGACGTCGTCCATCTTGCCGTTGGTGCCGGCCCAGATGGAGACGACCTGGTCCTCGACCGGGTACGGGTTGTACTGGCTCTGCTTGAGCAGCTCGGTCATGCGCTTACCGCGCTCCAGCTGCGCCTTGGAGGCCGCGTCCAGGTCGGAACCGAAGGCGGCGAACGCCTCCAGCTCGCGGTACTGGGCGAGGTCCACGCGGAGCCGGCCGGACACCTGGCGCATGGCCTTGTGCTGGGCGGAACCACCGACGCGGGAGACGGAGATACCGACGTTCAGCGCCGGACGCTGGTTGGCGTTGAACAGGTCCGACTCCAGGAAGCACTGGCCGTCGGTGATGGAGATGACGTTGGTCGGGATGAACGCCGACACGTCGTTCGCCTTGGTCTCGACGATCGGGAGACCGGTCATCGAGCCGGCGCCCATGTCGTCGGAGAGCTTGGCGCAGCGCTCCAGCAGACGCGAGTGCAGGTAGAAGACGTCGCCCGGGTAGGCCTCGCGGCCCGGCGGACGGCGCAGGAGCAGGGACACGGCGCGGTAGGCGTCGGCCTGCTTCGAAAGGTCGTCGAAGATGATCAGGACGTGCTTGCCCTGGTACATCCAGTGCTGGCCGATGGCCGAGCCGGTGTAGGGCGCGAGGTACTTGAAGCCCGCCGGGTCGGACGCCGGGGCGGCGACGATGGTGGTGTACTCCAGGGCGCCGGCCTCCTCCAGCGCGCCGCGCACGGACGCGATGGTGGAGCCCTTCTGGCCGATGGCGACGTAGATGCAGCGGACCTGCTTCTTCGGGTCGCCCGAGCGCCAGTTGTCGCGCTGGTTGATGATCGTGTCGACGGCCAGGGCGGTCTTGCCGGTCTGGCGGTCACCGATGATCAGCTGACGCTGGCCGCGGCCGATCGGCACCATCGAGTCGACGGCCTTGTAGCCGGTCTCCATCGGCTCGTGCACCGACTTGCGGACCATGACGCCCGGGGCCTGCAGCTCCAGGGCGCGGCGGCCGTCGGTCTCGATCTCGCCGAGGCCGTCGATCGGGTTGCCCAGCGGGTCGACGACGCGGCCGAGGTAGCCCTCGCCCACGGCGACCGAGAGCACCTCGCCGGTGCGCTGCACCGACTGGCCCTGCTCGATGCCGCTGAACTCACCGAGGATGACCGCACCGATCTCGCGCTCTTCCAGGTTCAGCGCAAGACCGAGCGTGCCGTCCTCGAACTTCAGCAGCTCGTTCGCCATCGTCGAGGGCAGCCCCTCGACGTGTGCGATGCCGTCACCGGCATCGCTAACCGTGCCGACCTCCTCGCGCGAGGCCGCGTCCGGCTTGTACGCCTGGACGAAGTTCTCCAGCGCGTCCCGGATCTCCTCCGGCCGGATCGTGAGCTCCGCCATCTGGGTTCCCTGCTCTCCTTGTTGGGCCCGAAGTTACTTGCGGGGTCTGGGGTGGTCCCCCAGGGGCTTTCCGCTTACGGCCCAACTCGGGCCGCCGTCATGCTTGTGCTGGTCCCCGGGGCTTCTTCCGGACCGCAGCCGGACCTCTCGGTCCGGCCGGCTGGTCCGGCGTCTGGCCGCCGGTTGTGCAGCTCTTGAGTTGGTGGCTGGGTCAGCCGGCCATCCGCCGGGTCGCCTCGTCGAGGCGCTCCGCGATGGTCCCGTTGATGACCTCGTCGCCGATCCGTACCTGGACGCCGCCGAGGACCTCGGGGTCCACGTCGAGGTTCAGGTGGATCTGCCGTCCGTACAGCGCGGTCAGGGAGGCGCTCAGCCGCTCCCGCTGTCCTTCGCCGAGGGGCACCGCGGAGGTGACCACCGCGACCATCCGGTCCCGGCGGTGCGCCGCCAGCTTGGAGAGGGCGTCGAGCCCCGCTTCCAGGCTACGGCCCCGCGGCTGTACGACAAGACGGATCACGACACGCTCGGTGACCGGGTTGGCCCGGCCGCCCAGCAGCGAACGCAGCAGCTCCGTCTTGGCCGACGCGGCCGCGTTGCGGTCGGTCAGCGCACGGCGCAGCTCGGGGTTGGCGCCGACGATCCGGCCGAACCGGAACAGCTCGTCCTCGACGTCGTCGAGGGCACCGGCCCGCTGGGCGGCGACGAGGTCGGCGCTGAAGGCCAGCTCCTCGAGCGCGTCCGCCAGGTCACGCGAGCGCGACCAGCGCGCGCGGACCATGCCGGTCACCAGGTCGGTGGCCGGGCCGCCGATCCGGCCGCCGAGCAGCCGTCCGGCCAGTTCGGCCCGGGCCTCGCCGGCCTGCGCCGGGTCGGTCAGGACCCGACGCAGCGACACCTCGCGGTCGAGCAGAGCGGTGACGGCAGCCAGCTCCTCGGCGAGCTTCGCGGCGTCGACGGCGGTGTTGTCCGTCAGCGCGTCGAGCTGCTCGCGTGCGGAGGCGAGTGCCTCGCGGCTCGCTCCGTTCATCGGCCGGCCTCAGCCTTCGTCGCGTCCGACGCCGCCTTGGCCTCGAGCTCGTCGAGGAAGCGGTCGATGGTCCGGCTCTGCCGGGCGTGGTCCTCAAGGGACTCGCCGACGAGCTTGCCGGCCAGGTCGGTGGCGAGCTTGCCCACGTCCTGACGCAGCGACTGCGCGGCCTGCTTGCGGTCCGCCTCGATCTGGGCGTGACCGGCAGCGATGATCTCCTCACGCTGCCGCTGGCCCTCGGCGCGCATCTCCGCGATGAGAGTCGCGCCCTGCTCCTGCGCCTCCTGGCGCAGACGCGCGGCCTCGTGGCGGGCGTCGGCCAGCTGTGCCCGGTAGTCCGCGAGCACCTGCTGGGCCTCGGCCTGAAGCGCTTCGGCTTCCTCCATCCGGCCTTCGATCTGCTTCCGGCGCTCGTCCAGAACGTTGTTGATGTTCGGGAGGAGCTTCTTGGCGAGGATGCCGAAGACGATGAAGAAAGCGATCAGGCCGATGACCAGCTCTGGAATCGGCGGGATCAGGGGGTTCTCGGGAACCTCCGCCGCCATGGTGACCAGGGCGTTCACATCAGTGCCTTCCGTCTGTCAGGGGTGGTTACCAGCAGTCCATCAGGCCTTGAAGAGGAAGCCCATGACGATGCCGATGAGGGCGAGCGCCTCACAGAAGGCGAAACCCATGATCTGGTTGGTGCGGATCAGGCCGGCGGCCTCGGGCTGGCGGGCCAGGGCCTGGGTGCCGTTACCGAAGATGATGCCGACGCCGACGCCGGGGCCGATCGCGGCGAGGCCGTAACCGATCGAACCGAGGTTGCCAGTGACACCGGCGGCGAGGTTGACAGTCTCGAGAGCAGCGGACATGCCGATACTTCCTTCTCTTTCACGGACCGGTGGGGGTTGGCCACCGGGCGTCTATAGGGGCTGAGGGATCAGGGGCTCAGTGGTGCTCGGCGAGCGCGCCCTGGAGGTAGTTCGCGGTCAGGAGTACGAAGACGTACGCCTGCACGGCCTGGATGAAGAGCTCGAACGCGGTCAGCAGGATGGTCATGACGAACGAGGCGCCCGCGTAGACCACGCCGAATCCGTTCAGCAGGTACCAGCTGGCGATGGTGAACATCAGCAGCAGGAGGTGACCGGCGAACATGTTGGCGAAGAGCCGGACCGCGTGAGTGAAGGGCCGGATGATCAGGTTCGAGAGGAGCTCGATGACGACCAGCATCGGCAGGACCGCGCCGAGCGACTTGTCGTAGCCGCTGAAGTTCTTCAGCGCGCCGACGAAGCCGTGCCTCTTGAAGGTCAGGGTGACCCACGTGATGTAGACGATCGCCGCGAGACCGGCGGGGAAAGCGATGATCGACGTCACCGGGAACTGGGCGATCGGAACGATCGACCAGAGGTTCATGATCCAGACGAAGAAGAACAGCGAGACGATGAAGGGGACGTACTTCTCGCCCTCCTTTTTCCCGAGGGCGTCATAGACGATCCCGCGGCGCACGAAGTCATACCCCGCCTCGCCGATCATCTGCATCTTGCTCGGGATGACCTTCGCCTTGCCGAACGCCGCCCAGAAGAACGCCACGACCACGACGGTGCTGAGCAGAGCCAGCAGCATGACTTTGTTGAACTCGAAGCCATTGATGGTGAACAGCGGCTCGAAGACGAACGATTGAAGGCCGGGAGCAGGGAAGCCGCACCCGGAAAAGATGTGGCAGTCGGTCTCGAAGGCGAGCATCGTTTCAGCACTCACCGCGAGCTCCTTCAGCGTGGCGCATGGGTACGGCAACCTCGTTGTGTCGGCGCGGCGTTGAGCCACGGAGCGGCACTGGACTGGTCTTACGGATTAGGGGGCGGCTGGCCGGCTCTGGGCCGGGCCGGATCGCAGGCATCGGCCGCGAGAACTTCCCGTTCCATCCCGTGGGATCCGGGAGCTCAGCCGCCTGCGCCAACTGTGCCGCAGTTGGCACCGGACGATAGCAGGCCCGCATGAGGGCATTTATCTCGGCCCTACGTGTCACGTCGGCGACCCCGCCGTCTCCGCCTTCTTGCGCTCGGCGGAGTCGGGATCCACGTACAGAATCTTTGCCTTCATATGACCGCGGGTCTGCGCTGCGATCCATACGAGGGTGGCACCGAGCAAGGTGAACGCAAATGCCTTGGTGTCGAACAGCGTTGTGTCCTTGAACGCGAGCAGGAAGAGCAGCACGAACAGGATCTGCGTCGTGTAAAGCAGCAGCCCCATCATCTGGAACAGCTGCGGCAGGTTCCTCGCGGTTTTCTGCAGGACCACCAGGCCCGCGCCCATGATGAGCAGCACCAGCACGGTGCCGACGACGGCGCCGATCGCTCCCGTCGCGCCGGCGACCACCGCGCTCACGGCAACGGCGACGACGCCGAGGGCGAGCGTGGGCACAACGGCGTGAAGGAGTAGTCGGGCGTCATTCGACTGCATGGCGGCGCTCCGGCATGGGGTGGGGGTGTGTCGTCAGGGACGAGCGTAGACCCGGCCTGAGGCGGAACCTGAGGCCCAAGGACCGTCGCACTACGGTCCTTCGGCTCTGTCGCCGGGTTTCGTGAACGGTATCACAAACTATTTGATGAGGTCTTTACCTGGTTCGTGTGGACCCTGTCACACTTGAGCGTGAACCTGCGCGTTGGTGCACTGACAGCCGGATTTTTGTCTGGTATGGGGTCAACCGTCCCGGTTTTCGCTGCCCGTTCGAGCGATCTCACCCCGGGATCAGCGGTGACTACCCGCCCGCCGCCGGTCCACGAAGCGTGACCGGTCGCCGATCGCGGTGGCCCCGTTGATCCCCGCCGGGACCGGCTCCGGCTCCTCCGCCGGCACCCCGTCGGCCGCTCCCTCGCCCACGCCGTCGCCCGCCGGCGCCAGCACCGTACGGACCACCCTGCGGTAGCGCGGGGGCACCATCCGCTCCGCCCAGCGCGGCGCCCGCGGCGTGAAGCGCGGCAGCAGGAGCAGCACCAGTCCCACCGCGCTGAGCAGCACGATGCCCAGCACGATCCACATGCTGGCGTTGTTGGCCGAGTAGGCCACCGCGCCGAACGCGATCAGCGCGGACCAGAAGTACATGATCAGCACCGCGCGGCTGTGCGAGTGGCCGATCTCCAGCAGCCGGTGGTGCAGGTGCCCGCGGTCCGCGGCGAACGGCGACTGTCCCTTCCAGGTGCGCCGCACGATGGCCAGGATCAGGTCGGCGACCGGCACCGCGATGACGGTCAGCGGCAGCAGCAGCGGGATGTAGACCGGCACCATCGCGTGGGTGGCCTCGCGCAGACCGCCCGCCTTCTGGTTGAGCAGGTCCGGGTCGACCTGGCCGGTCACCGACACCGCGCCGGCCGCCATCACCAGGCCGATCAGCATCGACCCGGAGTCGCCCATGAAGATCCGCGCCGGGTGCATGTTGTGCGGCAGGAAGCCCAGGCACATGCCCATCAGGACGACCGAGAACAGCGTTGCGGGCGCCGCGGCCTCGATGCCGTAGCCGAACCACATCCGGTACGCGTACATGAAGAACGCCGCTGCGGCGATGCACACCATGCCGGAGGCCAGCCCGTCCAGGCCGTCGACGAAGTTCACCGCGTTGATGGTGATCACCACCAGGGCGACGGTCAGCAGCGTGCCCTGCATCGGCGTGAGCGAGACCGTGCCGACGCCCGGGATCGGGATCCACAGGATCGTCAGGCCCTGCAGCACCATCACGCCCGCGGCGATCATCTGGCCGCCCAGCTTGACCAGCGCGTCCACGCCCCACTTGTCGTCGAGCACGCCGAGGATCCAGATCAGCGCGGCGCCCGACAGCAGCGCCCGCGGCTCGTCGGAGTTCTCGAAGACGCTCTTGAGGTTGGTCAGGTGCGAGGCCACCAGCAGACCCGCGCACAGCCCGCCGAACATGGCGATGCCGCCGAGCCGCGGTGTCGGCTCGCGGTGCACATCACGCGCGCGGATCTCCGGCATCGCGCCGGCCGCGATCGCGAATTTCCGCACCGGCCCGGTCAGCAGATAGGTGATCGCGGCCGTGACGCACAGCGTCAGCAGGTATTCACGCACGGGCTGCCCCAGAGGTATAGCTGGCCATCACAGCCCCACACCCTATGCGGGTCCGCCCCCTGGCCGTGAATACAGGAGAAGACGCCTGGTGTCAGCGTGCGGTTCCGGCCGTCACCCTTGGGCGGGATAGGGCGGAAAACGGTGGACCAGTGCGACGGTCTCCCGGCGGGCCGTGCCGTCCTCCCGCAGCGCCGCCGCGATCAGCGCCGCGACCTGCGTCATCTCCGCTTCGGCCATCCCCTGGGTGGTGACCGCGGCGGTGCCCAGCCGCAGCCCCGTACGGCGGGCCGCGGCGCCCTGTGCGCTCGGCAGCGCGCAGGTGTCCAGCACGATCCCGGCGGCCGCCAGCCGGCCCCGGGCGGTCCGGGCGTCCAGGCCCAGCGGCGTGGGGTCGGCGGTGATCAGATGGGTGTCGGTGCCGCCCGTGGTGATCGTCAGCCCCTGGTCCGCGAGCGCCGCGGCGAGCGCCCGGGCATTGGCGACGACCTGCCGGGCATACGCGGCGAAGGCCGGGCCGGCGGCCTCCGCGAAGGCGACGGCCTTGGCGGCGACCGCGTTCATCTGTGCGCCCCCCTGGGTGAAGGGGAACACCGCACGGTCGATCCGCTCGGCCAGTTTGGCGCCGCACAGCAGCATCCCGCCGCGCGGCCCGCGCAGCACCTTGTGGGTGGTGCCGCACACCACGTGCGCGTACGGCACGGGGCTCGGTGCCGCTCCCCCGGCGATCAGCCCCATCGGGTGGGCGACGTCCGCGATCAGGTACGCGCCGGTCTCGTCGGCGATGTCGCGGAAGGTGGCGTAGTCGAGGTGCCGGGGGTAGGAGATCGAGCCGCAGACGATGGCCTTGGGGCGGCGGGCCCGGGCCAGGTCGCGGATCGCGTCGTAGTCCAGCAGCCCGGTCTCCTCGTCGACGCCGTAGCCGGCGAAGTCGAACCAGCGGCCGGAGAAGTTGGCGGGCGATCCGTGGGTGAGGTGTCCGCCGTGCGGCAGGGACATGGCCAGGACGGTGTCTCCGGGGCGCAGCAGGGCGGCGTAGGCGGCCAGAACGGCCGAAGACCCGGAGTGGGCCTGGACGTTGGCGTGTTCGGCGCCGAAAAGGGCCTTGGCGCGCTCCACGGCGATCCGCTCGGCGAGGTCGACGATCTCGCAGCCGCCGTGGTGCCGCGCGCCGGGGTACCCCTCGGCGTACTTGTTGCCCAGTGGGGAGCCGAGGGCCGCCAGGACGGCCGGCGAGGTGAAGTTCTCCGCGGCGATGAGCTGCAGCCCGTCGCTCTGCCGGGCGCTCTCGCCGAGCAGGACGCCGGCGATCTCCGGGTCCTGTCGCAGCAGCGCGCCGAAGTCCGGGGCACCGGCGGGGTGCGTGACCCCGTCGCGGGCGGCGGCCCGGGCGCGGTCCTGGAGCGTCTCGTCGGCGGTGCCGGCAGCGGTGTCGGCAGCGGTCTCGCCGCCGGTCCCTGCGGACGGCGCGCGGCCGGCCGGGGTCTCGCTGCGGGGTGACGCGGTGGTGGCGGGCATGGCGTGCTCCGGGCCTCGTCGGGACGTAGTCCCAATGTAGGCGCGGCGGCCCGATCGGGCGCGGTGTGCGGGCCGCCCGGGGGCCCGGCCGGCCCCGCGGCCCGGCACGGCCCGCCGCGGCGGCACCGGGTCAGGCCCGGGCGGGGACCCCGGTGAGGGCGGTGACGACCGGGTCGAGGGCCTGGTTGATCTCGTCGCCGATGGAGCGGAAGAACGTGATGGGGGCGCCGTAGGGGTCGTAGACCTCGTCGGACTCCGGGTTGGGCGCGAGCAGCCAGCCGCGCAGCGCGGCGGCCGCGCCGACCAGCGCCCGGGCCCGTTCGACCAGCCCGCCGTCCGGCAGGTCCGGGTCCGGTTCGGGCAGCGTGGCGGGGTCTATGGCCCGCACCAGCCGGTTGAACTCCTTGAGGGTGAAGGTGCGCAGCCCCGCGGAGTGGCCCATCGAGATGACCTGCGCGCGGTGGTCGCGGGTCGCGGTCAGCACCAGGTCGGCGCGGATGACGTGCTCGTCGAGGAGTTCGCGGCCGATGAAGCCGGCCGGGTCCGCGCCGTAGTCGGTCAGCACCGTGGCGGCGTGCGCCTCCATCGGGGCGCCCTCGTGCCCCCAGGTGCCGGCGCTCTCCACGATCAGCCCGCCGCAGTGGGCGCCGCCGAGCCGCCGTTCCAGGGCATGACGGTGCAGCCGCTCGGTGATGGGCGAGCGGCAGACGTTGCCGGTGCTGACGTGGAGGATCCGGAAAAGGGGCGGAGGAGGTACCGGGGGGTCGGTGTCGTCGCCTGGTCCCGCTATGCCACGCCCCAGGGGCGCCATCAATTGGCCACCTTGAGCTCGGGTACCACCTTGCGCAGCTCGTCGGCGCCGAGCGCGCCCTCGCGCAGCAGCACCGGCACCTTGCCGGTGACGTCGACGATCGAGGACGGCACGGCGGCGGGCGTCGGGCCGCCGTCGAGGTAGACGGACACCGCGTCGCCCAGCATCTCCTGTGCGGCGTCGCAGTCCTGCGGGGAAGGGTGGCCGGTGAGGTTGGCGCTGGAGACGGCCATCGGGCCGACGTCGGTCAGCAGCTCGATCGCGACCGGGTGCAGCGGCATGCGGACCGCGACCGTGCCGCGGGTCTCGCCGAGGTCCCAGGTCAGCGACGGCTGGTGCCGCGCGACGAGGGTGAGCGCGCCGGGCCAGAAGGCGTCGACGAGCTCCCAGGCCAGCTCGGAGAAGTCGGTGACCAGGCCGTGCAGGGTGTTGGGCGAGCCGACGAGGACCGGGGAGGGCATGCCGCGGCCGCGGCCCTTGGCCTCCAGCAGGTCGCCGACGGCCTCCGCGCTGAAGGCGTCAGCGCCGATGCCGTAGACGGTGTCGGTCGGCAGCACGACCAGCTCACCGCGGCGGACGGCCGAGGCGGCCTCGCGCAGACCGGTCGCGCGGTCGGTCGCGTCGCTGCAGTCGTATCGCCGTGCCATTAGCGGTCCTCCTGGTGCCGAACGGTTGGGGGGTTCATCAAGGCGGTGGGCGTCATGGCATCGCCCGGCGCGCGGTGGCGAAACGGGGCCTGTTGTTGAGGTCGGGGTGGTCGGCCGCGTCGGCCCAGCCCCGCTCCTCGGTGAAGATCCACGGCACCTGCCCGCCCTGGGTGTCCGCGTGCTCGATGACGACCACGCCGCCGGGCCGCAGCAGGCGGTGTGCGGTCCGCTCGATGCCGCGGATGGTGTCCAGGCCGTCCTGGCCCGAGAACAGCGCGAGCTCGGGGTCGTGGTCGCGTGCCTCGGGTGCGACGTACTCCCACTCGGTCAGCGGGATGTACGGCGGGTTGGAGACGACCAGGTCGACCTGGCCGTCCAGCTCGGGAAGCGCGGTCAGCGCGTCGCCGTGATGGAGAACGACGCGGGACCCCTCGACGTTCTTGCGGGCGTACGCCAGGGCCTCCTCGGACAGCTCCACGGCGTGCACCCGGGAGCGCGGCACCTCCTGCGCCAGGGCGAGTGCGATCGCCCCGGAGCCGGTGCACAGGTCGACGATGAGCGGCTCGACGACGTCCATGGCCCGCACCGCGTCTATCGCCCAGCCGACCACCGACTCGGTCTCCGGCCGGGGCACGAACACCCCTGGCCCGACGCTGAGTTCGAGGTAGCGGAAGAAGGCCCGGCCGGTGATGTGCTGGAGCGGCTCACGGGCCTCGCGGCGGGCGACGGCCTCCCAGTAGCGGGCGTCGAAGTCCGCGTCGGGGACCGCGTGCAGCTGGCTCCGCTTGACGCCGTGCACGTGTGCGGCGAGTTCCTCGGCGTCGAAGCGGGGTGAGGGCACGCCGGCGTCGGCCAGCCGCTGGGTGGCCTGGGCCACCTCGGCGAGCAGCAGGTTCACGGGGGTCCTCCAGCCGTGCGGACGGGTCGAGCGGGGCTTACTGGGCGGCGGCGAGCTTGGCGGCCGAATCGGCGTCGACGCACGCCTGGATGACCGGGTCGAGCTCGCCGTCGAGCACCTGGTCCAAGTTGTACGCCTTGAAGCCGACGCGGTGGTCCGAAATGCGGTTTTCGGGGAAGTTGTACGTGCGGATGCGCTCGGAGCGGTCGACCGTGCGGACCTGGCTGCGCCGGGCGTCCGACGCCTCGCGCTCGGCCTCCTCCTGGGCGGCGGCCAGCAGCCGGGAGCGCAGGATGCGCATCGCCTGCTCCTTGTTCTGGAGCTGGCTCTTCTCGTTCTGGCAGGAGACGACGATGCCGGTGGGCAGGTGGGTGATGCGCACCGCGGAGTCGGTGGTGTTGACGGACTGGCCGCCGGGCCCGGACGAGCGGTAGACGTCGATCCGCAGGTCGTTGGCGACGATCTCGACCTCGACCTCCTCGGCCTCGGGCGTGACCAGCACGCCGGCCGCGGAGGTGTGGATCCGGCCCTGCGACTCGGTGGCGGGCACGCGCTGGACGCGGTGCACCCCGCCCTCGTACTTCAGCCGCGCCCAGACGCCCTGGCCGGGCTCGACCGCGCCGTTGCCGCCCTTGGTCTTCACGGCGACCTGGACGTCCTTGTAGCCGCCGAGGTCGGACTCGTTGGCGTCGAGGATCTCGGTCTTCCAGCCGACCCGCTCGGCGTAGCGCAGGTACATCCGCAGCAGGTCGCCGGCGAACAGCGCGGACTCCTCGCCGCCCTCGCCGGCCTTGACCTCCAGGATGACGTCCTTGTCGTCGCTGGGGTCGCGCGGGACGAGCAGCAGCCGCAGCTTCTCGGTCAGCTCCTCGCGGCGGGCGTCGAGCTCCTTGACCTCGTCGGCGAAGTCCGGGTCGTCCGCTGCCAGTTCGCGCGCGGTCTCGATGTCCTCGCCGGTCTGCTTCCAGTCGCGGTACGTCGCGATGATCGGGGTCAGCTCGGCGTAGCGCTTGTTGAGCCGCATGGCTTCGCGCTGGTCGGCGTGGACCGCGGGGTCGGCCAGCCGCTTTTCGAGATCGGCGTGCTCACCGATCAGTTCTTCGACCGCCTCGAACATCGTGGGGTTCCTCTGCTGGCTGGCTGACTGTCTCTACCTACCCGGGGGTGTCCCCCGCCAAAAAAGGCGCCGGTCCGGCCACCCCTGGACAGGGGCGACCGGAGACCGGCGCCTTGTGGGTCGCTACTTCTTGGCGGCCCCGGCCTTCTTGCCGAAGCGGGCCTCGAAGCGGGCCACACGACCGCCCGTGTCCAGGATCTTCTGCTTACCGGTGTAGAACGGGTGGCACTCGGAGCAGATGTCGGCGCGGATGCTGCCGCCGGCCACGGTGCTACGGGTGGTGAAGGACGCGCCACAGGTGCAGCTGACCTGGGTCTCGACGTACTCCGGGTGGATGTCGCGCTTCAAGGGATTCTCCTAGGTTCGGGAGTGCACCGGGTCGTGTCGCGGGTTGCGTCACGTGAACCGGGGCCGACGGTCCAGTCTGCCAGGACTAGCCGTATCTCCCAAAACCGGGGTACCTGCGCAACTATTCCCCGCCCGGTTCCGGGACCGCGCGGGCCCCGGAACCGCGTACCGCGGCTACTTCACGTAGCGACTCGTGCCGCCCGTGTCACCGGCCGAGCCCTTGATCGCGGACTTCGGGATGTCCCGGTCGTTGCGCAGCGCGTCCCAGACCTGCTTGCCCTGCCGGGTCAGCGGCACCACGCGGTCGGGGTTGGCGGTGTCGTACGTCACCGGCAGCGTCACCATGTCGATGTTCTCCGACCCGATGGAGCCCAGGCTCTTGGCCAGGCCGGTCAGTTCGCTGACCGAGTTCAGGTCGGTGTCGGTGGTGATGGCCTTGGTGGCCGTGTCGGCGATGTCGTAGAGCTTGGTGGGGTTGGTCAGCACGCCGACGTTCTTGACCTGGTTCATCAGGGCCTTGAGGAACGTCTGCTGGAGCTGGATGCGGCCCAGGTCGCTGCCGTCGCCGCCGGGCACGCCGTGCCGGGTCCGGACCAGGCCGAGCGACTGCTCGCCGTCGAGCGTGTGGTGGCCGGCCTTCAGGTGCAGGTGGCTGTTGCGGTCGTCGATCGCCTTGGTGGTGGTGATGTCGACGCCGCCCAGCGCGTCGATGAGCTTCTTGAAGCCGGTGAAGTCGACCTCGATGAAGTGGTCCATCCGGATCCCGCTGATCGACTCGACGGTCTTGACGGCGCACGCCGGGCCGCCGACCTCGAAGGCGGTGTTGAACATCGCCCGCCGTTCACCGGGGACGTTCTTGCCGTCCTTGGTGGTGCAGTCGGGCCGCTTGATCAGGGTGTCCCGGGGGATGCTGACGACGCTGGCCTTCTTGTGGCCCTTGAAGACGTGCACGACCATCGCGGTGTCCGAGCGCGCCCCGCCCTCGTCCTTGCCGTACTCGCCGTTCTTGCCGGCCCGCGAGTCGGAGCCCATCACGAGGATGTCCATCGAGCCGTCGTCGACGTTCTGGGGCCGGTCGTGGCCGAGGGCGGCGTTGATGTCGACGCCCTTCAGATTGCCGTTGAGCTTGAAGTAGACGTAGCCGAGTCCGGCACCACCGAGCAGTACGACGCTGACCAGCGCGCACAGCGTGATGGTCAGTGCCCGGCGGCGCCGGGTCGGCCCCTTGCGCCGGCGGCCCGTGGCACGTATGCCGCGCGCACGGCTTTCGGCCGTCTGCACGGTCCCACTGCTGTCCGCCATCTGCTCCTCAGTCCTTGTCGCCGTCACTACCCCTCGCCGTCACCGTGCTGCCTGCTGTCACGGCCCGTCGCGCCTTGTCAGACGGGAGGCTGACGGGAAGGGTTGCACAGCAAGTGATGAGCGGATTCTTAGAAATCACCGCGGGCCGCGGCCGGCCGTGCGCCGGCTCCGCCGTCCTCACCTGGTCTTTCGTCCCGGTTTCCGGCCTGGCCGGAACGTTGCGTCCGACGGCGATCTGTGCGGAACGTCTCAGATCGGACACTTCGTCGGCTCCCGGGACGCGGCGCAGGTCACAGGACCACCGGGCGCGCAGCCGTGCCGGGGGCCGCCGTCACGGGACGCCGTACGGGCCACTCAGCACGACGCCCCCCTCACCCGTGAGGGCGAGGGGGGCGGTGCGGACGGCGCCGGAGCGCTCCGGGGGCGTCAGTCGTTGCCGTTGCCCGCGGTCGGCGTCGTCTTCTGGATCTGCAGCAGGAACTCCGCGTTGGACTTCGTCTGCTTCATCTTGTCCAGCAGCAGCTCGATGGCCTGCTGCTGGTCCAGGGCGTGCAGCACCCGGCGGAGCTTCCAGACGATGGCCAGCTCGTCGCTGCCCATCAGGATCTCTTCCTTACGGGTGCCGGACGCGTCCACGTCCACCGCCGGGAAGATGCGCTTGTCGGCGAGCTTCCGGTCGAGCTTGAGCTCCATGTTGCCGGTGCCCTTGAACTCCTCGAAGATCACCTCGTCCATCCGCGAGCCGGTCTCGACCAGCGCGGTGGCCAGGATGGTCAGCGAGCCGCCGTCCTCGATGTTGCGCGCCGCACCGAAGAACTTCTTCGGCGGGTAGAGGGCGGTGGAGTCGACACCACCGGACAGGATGCGGCCCGAGGCCGGGGCGGCGAGGTTGTACGCCCGGCCCAGGCGGGTGATCGAGTCCAGCAGGACGACGACGTCGTGGCCCAGCTCCACCAGGCGCTTGGCCCGCTCGATGGCGAGTTCGGCGACGGTGGTGTGGTCCTCGGCCGGGCGGTCGAAGGTCGAGGAGATGACCTCGCCCTTGACCGACCGCTGCATGTCGGTGACCTCTTCGGGACGCTCGTCGACGAGGACGACCATCAGGTGGCACTCGGGGTTGTTGCGGGTGATCGCGTTGGCGATGGCCTGCATGATCATGGTCTTGCCGGTCTTCGGCGGGGCCACGATCAGACCGCGCTGGCCCTTGCCGATCGGCGAGACCAGATCGATGATCCGGGTCGTCAGCGCACCGGACTCGCCCTCCAGGCGCAGCCGCTCCTGCGGGTAAAGGGGCGTCAGCTTGCCGAAGTCCGGCCGCCCGCGGCCCTGTTCGGGCGCCATGCTGTTGACGGTGTCGAGCCGCACCAGCGCGTTGAACTTCTCGCGCCGCTCGCCGTCCTTGGGCTGCCGGACCGCGCCGGTGACGTGGTCACCCTTGCGCAGGCCGTTCTTGCGGACCTGGGCGAGCGAGACGTAGACGTCGTTCGGGCCGGGCAGGTAGCCGGAGGTCCGGATGAACGCGTAGTTGTCGAGGATGTCCAGGATGCCGGCGACCGGGATCAGGACGTCGTCCTCGGCGATCTGCGGCTCGTTGCCGAACTCCTCGCGGCCACCGCGGCGGCCGCGACGGTCGCGGTAGCGGCCGCGCCGGCCGCGCCGGCCGCCCTCGAAGTCGTCGTCCTCGTCCCGGCGGTCGCGGTCCCGGTCACGGTCGCGCCCCTGGCGCTGGCCGCCCTGGCCGCCGTCGCCGGCGTCGCCCTTGCGGCGGTCACCGCGGTCGCGCTGGCGGCGGTCACCGCGGTCACCGCGGTCGCCCTTCTGGCCCCGGTCCTGGCGGTCGCCGCGCTCCTGGCGCTCGCCGCCCTTGGCGGGCCGGCCCTCGCCGGTCTCCTGCGGAGCGGTGGCGGTGTCGGTGCGCGCCTCGGTCTTGGTGTCGGTCTTCGCCTCGACCTTGGTGTCGGTCTTGAGGCCACCGTCGGCCTCGGGGCTGCCCGCGGCGGCGGTGGCCCGGCGGCGGCGCCGCTCACCGGCCGGCTGCTCATCGCTGACGGGCTGGCCGGGGATGTCGATCTGCTGCTGGGCGCCGGCCTTGTCCGCCTTGTCCTTGGCGGCGCGCTCGGTCTTGTCGGCCTTGGGCTCGGCCTCCTCGCCGGTGCGGGCCTTGGAGGTCGTACGGCGCTTGGGCTTGGCCTCGGCCTCGGTGGACGCATCGGCCTTGGCCGCCGTGCCCGAGCCGCCGGCCTGGCGCTCCTTGATGACCTCGATCAGCTGGCTCTTGCGCATCCGCGCGGTGCCCTTGATACCGAGGCCGGAGGCCACCTGCTGCAGCTCGGCCAGGACCATGCCCTCAAGGCCGGTGCCGGAACGGCGGCGCCGGGTGGTGGCAGGCGCGGCGGGAGCGTCCGTGGCGGGCGTGGTGGCACTGCCATCGGTGCGCGCGCCCATCAGATCGGTGGTGTCGCTCACGAAGGGTCCTTCCCTGGAGCGGGCGTCGGCCTGTCTGGCTCGGCGACCGGTTGTGCTGTCCGGCTGGGTCCTCAGGTCTCGCGGACCGGGCCGGGGCGGTGGTCCCGCCGGAAGTGGCGGAGAGATCAGTTCATGATTCCGGCGCGAAGAGATGCAGAGTGACTCATGTCGTCACGCCGATTCCGGAGCATGCTCGCTTCTGCTTCAGGCAACTGCTCCAAGCAGTTTGGGAGGCTCCCGGAAGAAAGGTGGTCCCGATGGGGGACACGAAGCACAGCGCCACAGCGGCGGCTCGTACTCACTTGAGGTTAACACTACCGGATCCAACAAACATTCCCCCTCTCAAAGACCGGCAATCGTCGATACGCTGCGTGATCACCCGGCGAGCGGCAGGACACCGGTCCCTGTCGCGTCGAGGGTCAGCCGGTTCGCCGCCCACCCCTCGCCCGCCAGGGCCGCGACCTTCTCGGCCGCCGCGTCGTCGACCAGCGCGAGCACCGTCGGGCCCGCACCGGACACGACTGCGGGGACGCCGTCCGCGCGCAGTCGGTTCACCAGGGCCACGCTCTCCGGCATCGCCGGGGCACGGTATTCCTGGTGAAGTCGGTCCTCGGTCGCGGCGAGCAGCAGCTCGGGGCGCCTGGTCAGGGCCTCGACGAGCAGTGCGGCGCGGCCGGCGTTGGCCGCGGCGTCCACGTGCGGGACGGTGCGCGGCAGCAGTCCGCGGGCGGTCTCGGTGAGCACCGGCTTCCCGGGCACGAAGACCACCGGAACGATGGAATCGGCCGGATCCATCCGGATCGCCCGTGCGGTGCCGGTGTCCATCCAGGCGAGCGTGAAGCCGCCGAGCAGACAGGCGGCGACGTTGTCGGGGTGGCCCTCGATCTCGGTGGCCAGCTCCAGCAGAGCGGCGTCGTCGAGCTTCTGCTCGCCACCTATCGTCACGGCGCGGGCCGCGACGATGCCGGCGCAGATGGCGGCCGACGAGGAGCCCAGGCCGCGACCGTGCGGGATGCGGTTGGCACAGACGATTTCCAGGCCGCGCGGCTGTCCGCCGAGCAGCTCGAAGGCGGTGCGCATCGACCGGACGAGCAGGTGGCTCTCGTCGCGCGGGAGGGTGTCGGCGCCCTCACCTGCGATGTCGATATGCAGCCCGGAGTCGGCGACGCGCACCACGACATCGTCGTACAGGCCCAGGGAAAGACCCAGGGCATCGAAGCCGGGACCGAGATTGGCGCTGGTAGCGGGGGTGCGCACCCGGACGGCGGCGGCGCGGAACGCGGGACCGGCCATCGCTCGATGACTCTCCTTGATTGATGCTGCGGTACTGACCCGGAGCGCCGCGGCACCGAGGTGCCCGGCCGGCTCGTGGGGTCTGTTCTGACCTGCCCTGAACACCACTGCGTTATGCCGTGGGGAGGGGAGTTGGCTGCCAGCCTATCGAAGGAAGGTTCTGCCGCGACATAGGGCGCACAGGAGGCGCACGATGCGTGTCGCGCGCCTTCCCGTGCCCCGACGGCTGCAGCCTCGGGCTTTGCAGTCTTTGCACAGTTTGCTGTGCGGGTCGGTGACCGGACGGCGGCGTCCGGTCACCGGGCGCCGTACGGGCCGCCGGGCCCGTACGGCCGCGTCCTAGGCGAGGCCGAGCCGCTCGGCCGCCGCGTCCGCGTCGATCGGGACCGTGACCGGCTGCGGCGCACCGGCGACCGCCCAGTCCGGGTCCTTCAGGCCGTTGCCGGTGACCGTGCAGACGATGCGCTGGCCCGGGTCGACCTTGCCCTGCTCGGCGGCCTTGAGCAGACCGGCCACCGAAGCGGCCGAGGCGGGCTCCACGAACACGCCCTCCTGCGCGGCCAACAGCCGGTAGGCGGCCAGGATTTGACGGTCGGTCACCTCGTCGATGAAGCCGCCCGACTCGTCCCGCGCGCGCTCCGCGTACGCCCACGATGCGGGGTTGCCGATGCGGATCGCGGTGGCGATGGTGTGCGGGTCCTTGACGGGCTCGCCGCGCACGATCGGCGCGGAGCCGGAGGCCTGGAAGCCCCACATCCGCGGGGTGCGGGAGGCGATGCCGTCGGCCGCGTACTCCTGGTAGCCCTTCCAGTACGCGGTGATGTTGCCGGCGTTGCCGACCGGCAGCACGTGGATGTCCGGCGCGTCGTCGAGCATGTCGACGATTTCGAAGGCGGCGGTCTTCTGGCCCTCGATGCGCACCGGGTTGACGGAGTTCACAAGTGCGACCGGGTAGTTGTCGGACAGGCCGCGGGCCAGTGTCAGACAGTCGTCGAAATTCCCGTCGATCTGCAGGATCTTCGCGCCGTGCACCAGCGCCTGGCCCATCTTGCCGAGCGCGATCTTGCCCTGCGGGACGAGCACCGCGCAGACCATGCCGGCCCGCACCGCGTACGCGGCGGCCGAGGCGGAGGTGTTGCCGGTGGAGGCGCAGATGACCGCCTTGGCGCCCTCCTCCTTGGCGCGGGTGATGGCCATCGTCATGCCGCGGTCCTTGAAGGAACCGGTGGGGTTGGCACCCTCGACCTTGAGATGCACCTCACAGCCGGTGCGCTCGGAGAGCACCTGGGCCGGTACCAGCGGCGTACCGCCCTCGCGGAGGGTGACGACCTCGGTCGTGTCGCTGACCGGCAGCCGGTCGCGGTATTCCTCGATGATTCCGCGCCACTGACGGCTGGTGGTGGCGGCGGTGGAATTGGCAGACATGGGTTCCTTTACTCCCCTTCGACCCGCATGATGCTGGCGACGCCGCGTACGGTGTCGAGCTCGCGCAGCGCTTCGACGGTCGACGACAGGGCCGCGTCGGCGGCCCGGTGGGTGACGACGACGAGGTCGGCCTCGCCGTCCTTGCCCTGCTGGCGGACCGTATCGATCGATACGCCGTGTTCGGCGAAGACCGTCGCGACCTGCGCGAGAACGCCGGGCTTGTCGGCCACGTCGAGACTGATGTGGTAGCGCGTGACGACCTCGCCCATCGGGCTGACCGGCAGCGCGGTGTACGCCGACTCCCCGGGGCCGGTGGCGCCGGCGAGCTTGTTGCGGCAGACCGCGACCAGGTCGCCGAGCACCGCGGAGGCGGTCGGCGCACCGCCCGCGCCGGGCCCGTAGAACATCAGCTGGCCGGCCGCGTCGGCCTCCACGAAGACCGCGTTGTACGCCTCCCGGACGGAGGCCAGCGGATGCGTCAGCGGAATCATCGCCGGGTGCACCCGGGCGGTCACCGACGCCCCGTCCGCCGCCCGCTCGCAGATCGCCAGCAGCTTGACCGTGCAGCCCATGCGCTGGGCGGAGGCGATGTCGGCGGCGGTGACCTCGGTCAGGCCCTCGCGGTGCACGTCGTCGATGGTGACGCGGGTGTGGAAGGCGATCCCGGCGAGGATCGCGGCCTTGGCGGCGGCGTCGAAGCCCTCCACGTCGGCGGTCGGGTCGGCCTCCGCGTAACCGAGGGCGGTCGCCTCGTCCAGCGCCTCGCTGTACCCGGCGCCGGTCGACGCCATCCGGTCGAGGATGAAGTTGGTGGTGCCGTTGACGATGCCCAGGACCCGGTTGACCTTGTCGCCGGCCAGCGACTCGCGCAGCGGCCGGACCAGCGGGATCGCGCCGGCGACGGCGGCCTCGTAGTACAGGTCCGCGCCGTTGGCCTCGGCCGCGGCGTGCAGCGCCGCGCCGTCCGCGGCCACCAGCGCCTTGTTGGCGGACACCACGCTCGCGCCGTGTTCGAAGGCGGTGGTGATCAGCGCCCGCGCGGGCTCGATGCCGCCGATGACCTCGATGACGACGTCGATGTCGCCCCGTTTCACCAGCGCGGTGGCGTCGGTGGTGACCAGCTCGGCCGGCACGCCCTCGCGCACCCGGTCGGGGCGGCGTACCGCGATCCCGGCCAGCTCCACGGGCGCGCCGATCCGGGCCGTGAGGTCGTCCGCGTGCGTCGTCATGATGCGCGCCACCTCTGAGCCGACAACACCACAGCCCAGCAGCGCCACCTTCAGCGGACGCGTACGCATCATTCGACCCCTGCTTCTCATCGATCAGCGATTTCCGTCTTGCTCCGCGCAAGACTCATGCACCAGTCTCACGCACCGGACGCCGGTTTCCGTCCGTCGTCCGGATACCGAGACATTTATTTCATCCCGGGCCGGGCCCCGGCGATCCGGCCCTACCCGACATCCAGGCGCAGGAGATCTTCCTCCGTCTCGCGCCGGACGATGACCCGGGCCGCACCGTCCTTCACGGCCACGACCGGCGGCCGCAGCGCGTGGTTGTAATTGCTCGCCATGGACCGGCAGTACGCCCCGGTCGCCGGCACCGCGAGCAGGTCCCCCGGCGCGACGTCGGCCGGCAGGAAGGCGTCGCGGACGACGATGTCCCCGCTCTCGCAGTGCTTGCCGACCACCCGCGAGAGCATCGGCTCGGCGTCCGAGGTCCGGGAGACCAGGGCCACGCTGTATTCCGCGTCGTACAGGGCGGTGCGGATGTTGTCCGACATCCCGCCGTCCACGGACACGTACGTCCGCAGCCCCTCCAGCTCCTTGACCGTGCCGACCTCGTAGAGCGTGAAGGCCGTCGGCCCCACGATCGCCCGGCCCGGCTCGACCGACAGCCGCGGTACGCCGAGCCCGGCCGCCTGGCACTCCTTCGTCACGATCTCGTTCAGCGCCTTGGCGATCTCGTGCGGCTCGCGCGGATCGTCCTCGGAGGTGTACGCGATCCCGAGCCCGCCACCGAGGTCGATCTCCGGCAGCTCGATCCCGTGCTCGTCGCGCACCTCGGTCAGCAGCTGCACGACCCGCCGCGCCGACACCTCGAAGCCGGCCATGTCGAAGATCTGCGACCCGATGTGGCTGTGGATCCCGATCAGTTCGAGCCCGTCCAGCTTCAGCGCCCGCCGCACGGCCTCCGCGGCCTGTCCACCGGCCAGTGCGATGCCGAACTTCTGGTCCTCGTGCGCGGTCGCGATGAATTCGTGCGTATGCGCCTCGACACCGACCGTGACCCGGATCTGCACCCGCTGCCGCTTGCCGAGCCTTTCGGCGATGTGCGCGACCCGCACGATCTCCTGGAACGAGTCGAGCACGATCCGCCCCACCCCGGCCTCCACGGCCCGGGTGATCTCCTCGGTGCTCTTGTTGTTCCCGTGCAGCGCGATCCGCTCGGCGGGCATCCCGGCCGAGAGGGCGGTGGCGAGCTCGCCCCCCGAACACACATCGAGGTTGAGCCCCTCCTCGTGCAGCCACCGCACGACGGCCCGGGACAGGAACGCCTTGCCCGCGTAGAACACGTCGGCGTCCGTACCGAAGGCGTCGCGCCAGGCCCGGCAGCGCGCCCGGAAGTCGTCCTCGTCCAGGAAGTACGCCGGCGTACCGAATTCCTCGGCCAGCGCACGGACGTCCAGCCCGCCGACGGTCACCGCGCCGTCGGCGTTGCGCCGGACCGTACGCGACCAGACGTGCCGGTCAAGGGTGTTGAGGTCGGCGGGCGGCCCGGCGTAGTGCCCCTCGGGAAGGACGTCGGCGTGCCGGGGCCCGGCAGGATGCGCGGAACGGCTCATAACAGGAAGTTCCCCTCAAAATTTCACAAGCTCAGAGGTGTTCGGGTGCGGAGATGCCGAGCAGTCGCAGGCCGTTGGCGAGCACCGTCCCGGCGGCCTCGGCAAGGGCCAGCCGGGCACGGTGCACGGCCAAGGGTTTCTGCTCCCCGACGGGCAGCGGCGGGCAGGCGTCGTGCCACCGGAAGAACGCCTCGGCCGTCGCCTCCAGATGCCGCACCACCCGGTCCGGCGCCCGCAGCCGCGCGGCGACCTCGATGACGGAGGGGTAGGTGGCGAGCAGACCGTGCAGCTCCCGGATCCGGTCACGCAGCGCGGCAAGCTGGTCGGGACGGGAGGCGGGCGCGGCGAGCTGGTCGGGACGGGAGGCGGGCGCGGCGAGCTGGTCGGGACGGGAGGCGGGCGCGACGAGCTGGTCGGACCGGGAGGCGGGGGCAACGGGCCGGTCGGGACGGGAGGCGGGGGCAACGGGCCGGTCGGGACGGGAGGCGGGGACGGCGCCCGGGTCGTCCCCGAGGACCTCCCCCGGCCGGGACCCGAACCCCAGATCATCGGCATTCCGGACCAGCGCCCGCACCCGCGCGTACGCGTACTGCACCAGGAACCGCGGGTTCCCCTCCCGCTGCACCGGCCGCTCGGGCACCCGCACCGGATCATGAGCGGCGGGCCGCAACAACACCCACCGCGCTTCGTCACTCCCGAGCCGAGCGACCAGCGCGGCCAGCTCGTGGGGGTTGTGGGGCCCGTCGGACTCGCGGGGCTTGCCGGGCTCGTGGGGCCTGCCGGGCTCGTGAGGCGCGTCGGGCTCGTGGGGCCTGCCGGGCTCGTGGGGCCGCTGCTGGGCGGGGGGCTGGACGCCGTCCCCCACCGCCGCTTCGATCCGCGCCAGCGCCTCGGCGACGACGACGTCCCGGGCACCGCGATCCACAGTGCCCGCGGGGGACATGGCGTACGAGTGGGCGCCGTACGTGACATCGCCAGGGGGCGCACCGCACGAGACGCCGTGGGAGGAACCGTAGGAGACACTGCAAGAGGCACCGTAGGAGACGCCCTGCGTCAGGATCTGGCGCACGAGGTCGACCAGCGCCCCGTCCCCCAGCGTGAAGTTCAGAAAACCCGGCCCGGCGATCTCCACCCGGTCGATCCCCGGGCTCCCCGCCAGCCGCTTCCGCAGGATCTCGGCGATCTCCCGGGCCGGCCGTCCCGCGGGCTTGGCGAGCTGCAGCGCAACGTTCGACGCGTAGTCCCCGGACCCGGGCCGCTTCGGCGGCCGCACCACGATCCGCGCCGGCACCGCCACGGAGAGCTCCCGATCCTCGACGGCACCGCGCACGGAGCGCAGGACGGTACGGGAAAGCTCAGCCGGGGTCACGGGACAAGCGTATGGGAGAACGGGGTCATCGACGCGACCGGTTTCGCCCTGTGGACACCGAGGCGCCGCACTCCACGGCCTCGCCCGGCAGCCGCCCTGGGCACGAGGTGGCCGCGCGGCTCAACTACCCGGCTCACTACCCCGCCCCATGCTCCCCACCCGTACCGACATGCCTACGGGACGAGGACGGGTCACCTTCCCCCGCGCCGACATGCCCACGGGACGAGGGCGGGGCGCCCTCCCCCACGCCGACATGCCCACGGGACGAGGACGGGGCGCCCTCCCCCACGCCGACGTGCCCACCGGCCGGTGCGCTCTCCCCCTCGGCCTCGGCTCCGGTCACCCCGGCTCCCCCGTCCTCCCGGCCACCGCCGTACTCCGACTCCCCGCTCCCACCCTCGGGCCCGGCCGGACTCCCTCCGGAACGCTCCCCCGGCCCACGCTCCCGCTGCTGCCGCCCCTCACGCACCAGCTTCCCCACCGTCCGCACCAGCTCCGTCGGCTCGAACGGCTTCGCCAGGAACGCATCCACCCCCACCGACTCGCCGTTGTCGACCTCGCCCTCCGTGCAGGCGCTGACGATGGCGATCGGAATGTCCCAGGTCCGCGGATCGGACCGCAGACGTGCCGCGGTGTGCAGACCGTTGAGCCGCGGCATCACGACATCAAGGGTCACGACATCAGGTCTCACGTGGTGCACGACATCCAGACATTCGGCACCATCAGCCGCGGTCACGACCTCGAAGCCCTCCAGCTCAAGGTTGACCCTGATCAACTGCCGGATCACCTTGTTGTCGTCCACAACAAGGATCCGACCGGACAAGCCAGGCACACCATGAGACTAGGGGCCCACCTGCGGCGCCGTCCCGGTTTTGCCCACTTCCGCCCCCGTGTGAGGGACCTTTCCCCGACCACCACCGCCGCACCATCGCAATGCGCTAAGGCCCCCCTCCACCCACCCGAGTCGGGCACGGAAACACCTCTCCCCCACCCCTCCCCAAACCTGTTCATGAACACCCCATCGGAGCTGGTAGGGTTCTACCCGTCGCCGCAAAACACCGCGGCAACGCCCCCGTAGCTCAGGGGATAGAGCAACGGCCTCCGGAGCCGTGTGCGCAGGTTCGAATCCTGCCGGGGGCACTCTGCGGAAAGCGGCTTGATCAAGCTGCTGATCTGCTTGAGTGCGAGGAATGAAGAGCCGGACCTGGTTTAACGGGTCCGGTTTTTTGCTGTTCTGGCGCCGGTTCGCAGGGCAGTTTTTGTCATTCTGACGCCGGTCTCCGTGCAGTGATCGGCGCGGGTTGTTGATCAGCTGAGTGCGGCTCCGCCGGAAGATCCGGACGGAGCCGCATTTCCGGCGGGTGGCGGGCGGCCGCAAGGACGGGGCGGCCGGGGCCTCAGCCGTTGGCCCACCCCGCGCATCCGGTCCCGGGCCTCGCCGGGTGCCGTCAGCCGTTCGAAGACATGGGGAGCCGCCCGGAAGCGGACCGGCTGTGCGGCGCGTAGTCCAGCAGCTGGGCGAGGGCCGCTCGTACGTACTCGTGGTCGGTCGTCCGCGTGATCGGGGCTGCTCTTGGCTTCGATGATCTCGACGCCGTCAGGGCCAGTCGCCATCGGTAGCGCGCTCCATCCGTCGGCGGGGCCGCCGAGGGGTGTGCAGCGCCTCCATCGGTGTGACGGAAGGAGGCACCCGGGCACTTGTGTGGTGTCAAGTGCCCGACGGACGTGGGGCGTTGGCGTCAGCCGTTCAGGTGGACCGGGAGGGATTCGACGCCGTAGACGATGGAGAGTTTGCGGAAGTCGAGGGTTTCGGGGGTGGTGGCGAGGCGCATGTGGGGGAAGCGGCGGGCCAGGGCCGGGTAGGCGGTGCGGAGTTCCATGCGGGCGAGTTCGGCGCCTACGCAGCGGTGGATTCCGTAGCCGAAGGCCAGGTGGGAGGGGACGTTGCGGGAGGGGTCGAAGACCTCCATGTCCGGGCCCAGGTTGCCGTCGCGGTCGGCGCCGCTGAGGGAGCAGAGGACGACGTCGCCGGCGGCGATCTGGACGCCGGCGATTTCCAGGTCCTCGCGGGCGAAGCGCGGGAAGGCGACCTGGACGACGGTGAGATAGCGCAGGAGTTCCTCGACGTAGCGGTCGACCGCGTCGTCGCCGTCGTTGAGGGCGGCGAAGTGCTTCGGGTCCTGGAGGAGGACCAGCGCGCCGAGCGCCAGCATGCTGGCGGTGGTTTCGAAGCCGCCGGTGAGGACGCCGTCGGCCAGGCCCGCCAGTTCTTCGTCGCTGACCGTGTCGCCGTGTTCCTTGACGATCATGCCGAGGAGACCGTCACCCGGGTTTTCCCGCTGCTTCTTGACGATGTCCCGGAAGTAGGAAAGGGATTCGGATATGGCGCCGAAGGACGCGTTCGCTCCGCTGAAAAGGTCGAAGCGGGCGGCGCTGAGTCGTTCGAAGTCTTCGCGGTCCTCGTAAGGGACGCCGAGGAGTTCGCAAATGACGAGTGACGGAATGGGCAGCGCGAAGGCGTGGACGATGTCGACCGGGTCGCCGTTTTTGCCCGCGGCTTCCATCGCGTCGAGGCGTTCTTCGACGATTTCGTGGATGCGCGGGGTGAGCCGGCCAAGGCGGCGCATGGTGAATTCGGGCGTGAGGAGGCGGCGGAGGCGGGTGTGGACCGGCGGGTCCGCGAATCCCAGGCCGCCCGGGTTCTGTTCGGCGCCGGCGCCCGCCTTGCCGACGAGATTGGTGAAGTCCGAGCTGAAGGCGTTGGCCTTTCCGAGCACGGCCTTGACCTCGTCGTAACCCGTCACCAGCCATACGTTGGCGGCTATCGGAACCGGGAGCTTGCTGATGGGCTCGCGTTCCCGGACAGCCGCCAAATCGCCTACGGGGTCGAGCCCTTCGCGCCGCAGCGGCATCAGGACGGACTCGGGCAAGAAAGACATTCGAGACAGATCGAATCCCTTCCTGCGCGTTCTCGACAGATACATACGGCCGGCCCAGGCGATGATCCGGGAACGGAGAGTCGTCATGACGCTAATACTGCCTTTCGTCGAGGGGGACGGTCACCCGCGCGCCCGGCCGCACAGGGCGGCCGGAGCAGCGCGGACCCTCCACTCGGCGTGCTCGGAGGTGACGTACGCCATAGCCCCTCGCTCGCGGCGGTCATGGCGCGGGTCCATGCCGTCGACCGGTGTCTTCGGTCGTCCGCTTCAGCGTGACGAGCTCGGCCTTCTGCTTTTCGGTCTGTTCGTTCGAGAGGAGTTTACAAACTGTCATTGAGTGCGTTCGCGGAACAACCCGGGAAGCCCCTTGGAAGACCCTGGGAGGACCCTGGGAAGACCCTGAGGACTGCGTGATTCTCCCCTTAGGGGTGGGCCGGAGTGGGGTGGGAGGGGCCCCCGTAGCGCCCCGCACCGGGTGCGGGGTACGTGCCGGCGGGCCGGTGACGGCGCCCCAGCCCCTCCCAGTCGTCGTCTCCGCCCAGTCGTCGTCTCCGCTCTCGTCCTCGTGCTCGCCTCCGACTCCACCTTCGTCCTCGTGCTCGCCTTCACCTCCGCCCTCGTCCTCGTGCTCGCGCGCCGGTGGTGTCACGTAGGCCGGTGCGTATGCGGACGGCGATGCGGCCGTCGGCTCCGCGGCCGTTGCCTCCATCCGTACGAGGGGGTGGGGTGGGTCACGGCGAACTGACGCTTCCGGTAGGCGAGGACGGCTCGGCGGGAAAGCCAAGCGGAGGGGGTGGGGGGTGCGGAGGAGGCGGAGAAAGCGGAGAGATTGGGGCCGAGGAATTTCGGGTGGTGTTCGTTGGTGGCGGAATGTGCGGCAGGGTTTTTGTGGCGCCGGCGAGTTATGGGGAGAGATTTGCGCTACGTAGCGTAAGCGGTTGCGGACGCTATGGGGTCTCCTTAGCGTGAGGGAGAGGTTCTCGGGGTTCGCTCGGGGTTCGCTCGGGGTCTTGCTCGGGGTCTTTTCTCCTTGGGAGGGAGCGCATGTTTTCGCAGCGTTCGCACTCGCGGTATTCGGCTTCGCGGCATTCGCCTTCGCGTTCCTCGCGGTGGGGGGATTCGCGTTCGTGGGATTCGCGGGCGTGGCAGAGGAAGGGCGGCCGGGTGGTTCTCTGGGTCGTTTCCGGGGCGTTGGGTGGGGTTGTCGTGGCGGGGCCGGTGGGGCTGGCGGAACCGGCCGTGGCGGCGGGCGACCACCCTGGCAGCCCGGCCCGGCCCACGGGGCGGGTGGTGGCCAAGGAGGGCCTGGTGGTGCGGACGGGGCCGAGCAACCGGTACCGGGCCGTCGGGGCGAAGCGGTACGGGACCGTGGTGGGGATCGCCTGCCGGGTCAACGGACAGCGCGTCAAGGGGAACCCGGTCTGGTACCGGCTCAGCGACGCCTCGTACGCCTGGTCTTCGGAGCGCGGGATCGTGAGCGAGGGGGCGGAGCCCCGCTGGTGCTGATCAGCGGCACCACCCCGGGCGGCCGGCCTCCCGCCACCGGACGACCGAGCGTCTCCCGTCACCGGACCGACCGACCGTCTCCCGTCACCGGACCGCCGATCGTCTCCCGTCACCAGCCAACCGGCCTCCCGTCACCGGACGCCCGATCGCCTCCCGTCCCCGGCCAACCGGACCTCGCGCCCGCAGGCACAGCCACCCACCCCCGCACGCACAGCCGCCCGCCCCCGCACGCACAGCCGCCCGCCCCCGCACCCACCGCCCCCCGCCCCGCACGCACGACCACCCGCCCCCGGACGTGCGGACCCCCCGGCCGCCACATCCGACATAGCGGAAATACCGGCCACTGCTTGCTACGTTGCCAGGCATGACGGCGAGGGCAAGGGCGGGCGTCGCCGGACGGCAGCCGGCGGAGCCTTCGCCCGCGCTGCCGCCGGGGACCAAGCAGCGGGGTATCGAACTGGCCCTCCTCGTAGGGGCCGTGCTGATCAGCGTCTGCGGGTACGTCGTCGTCGGTCTGGCCCGTTGGCATGCGGTGCCGGGCGGGGCGGTGCGGTACGGCGCGGGGCTCGGCGGGCTGGCGCTGCTCGCGCATCTCGTGGTGCGCTTCCGCGCGCCGTACGCCGATCCTCTGCTGCTGCCCACGGCCGTGCTGCTCAACGGGCTCGGGCTGGTGCTGATCTTCCGGCTCGATCTGGAGACGCCCGGGGACCGGGCCGCGCCCGCCCAGCTGATGTGGTCGACGGTCGGGGTGGCGCTGTGCATCGCGGTGGTGCTGCTGCTGCGCGACCACCGGGTGCTGCAGCGGTACGCGTATGTGTGTGCGGCGCTCGCGCTGCTGCTGATGGTCGCGCCGATCCTGTTCCCCGCCGTGAACGGGGCGAGGATCTGGATCCGGCTGGCCGGTTTCTCGCTTCAGCCCGGTGAGTTCGCCAAGGTGCTGATCACGGTGTTCTTCGCGGCGTACCTGGCCGCCAACGGCGGCGCGCTGGCGCACACCGGCCGCACGGTGGGGCCGCTGCGGCTGCCGGCCGGGCGGGTGCTGGGGCCGGTGGTGGCGGTCTGGCTGGTCAGCGTGGCGGTGCTGGTCCTCGAACGCGATCTGGGCACCTCGCTGCTGTTCTTCGGGATCTTCGTGGTGCTGCTGTACGTGGCGACCGGGCGGACCGGCTGGATCGCGGTCGGGCTGCTGCTCGCGGCCGTCGGGGCGGCCGCGGTGGGGACGTTGGAGCCGCATGTGCACAGCCGGGTCGAGGACTGGCAGCATCCGTTCGCCGGGATCGCGGCCGGGAAGGGGGCCGGGCAGCTCGCCCAGTCGCTGTTCGCGTTCGCCGCGGGCGGGGTCTTCGGCACCGGTCTCGGGCAGGGCCACTCGTACCTGATCGGCTTCGCCATGAAGTCCGACTTCATCCTGGCGACGTGCGGTGAGGAGCTGGGGCTGGCCGGGCTGTCGGCGCTGTTCGTGCTGTACGCGCTGCTGGTGGGCCGCGGTTACCGGGCCGCGCTGGGGCAGCCCGATCCGTTCGGCAGTCTGCTGGCCGTGGGGCTGGCGGCGCTGCCGGCGATCCAGGTGTTCGTCATCGCGGGCGGGGTGATGGGCCTGATCCCGCTGACCGGGATGGCGATGCCGTTCCTCGCCCAGGGCGGGTCGTCGGTGGTGACGAACTGGATCATCGTCGCGCTGCTGCTGAAGGTCAGCGACCGGGCGCGGGCGCCGCGGCCGGCGGGGCGGCAGCCGGCCGGGGGCGGGAGCTGGGTGACGGGGTTCATGACGCCGGTGCGGGCCCGGGACGCGGCCGGTGGCGCGCCCGCCCCGGAGGCCGGGCGTTGATCCGCGGTATCCGGCACACCGCCGCGTTCTCCTTCCTGCTCCTCGTCGCGCTGCTGGTCAACGCCGCCCGGGTGCAGGTGTACGAGGCCGGGAGTTACGACGCCAGCCCGGCCAACCGGCGGGCGGCGATCGCCCGGTACGCGCAGCCGCGGGGCGCCGTGCTCGTCGCGGGCCGGCCGGTGACCGGCTCGCGGGACAGTGGTGGGCGGCTGCGCTACGAGCGCGCGTACGCCGACGGCCCGCTGTACGCACCGGTGACCGGCTACTCCTCGCAGACCTACGGGACCTCGCTGCTGGAGCGCGCCGAGGACGCCGTGCTCGCCGGCACCGACCCGCGGCTCGCCACCTTCCCCTGGTGGGACCGGCTGACCCGGACCCACCGGCCCGGCGGCCAGGTCCACACCACCATCGATCCGCGGATGCAGCGCGCCGCGTTCGCCGGGCTGGGCGGCCGGAAGGGCGCGGTCGCCGCGATCGAGCCGCGCACCGGGCGGATCCTGGCGCTGGTCAGCTCCCCGTCGTACGAGCCGGGGGTGCTGTCCGGCAACGGGCCCGCGGTCGATGCGGCCTGGCGCCTGCTGAACGCCGCCGCGGACCGGCCGATGCTCAACCGGGCGCTGGCGCAGACCTATCCGCCCGGTTCGACCTTCAAGGTCGTCACCGCGGCCGCCGCGCTGGAGAGCGGCCGGGTCACCGACATCGACGCGCCGACGGACTCTCCGGATCCGTACGTCCTGCCGGGGACCGCCACCCGGCTCGGCAATGCCGCGAAGGACTGTGCGGACGCCTCGCTGAAGGAGGCGTTCCGGGCCTCCTGCAACACCGTGTTCGCGCGGCTGGGCGTCGACGTCGGGCTGCGCGGGATGGCCGCGACGGCGCGGCGGTTCGGCTTCAACGACCGCGGGCTGCGCATCCCGTCGCCGGTCGCGCCCAGCCGTTTCGACACCCGCATGGATCCGGCGCAGGTCGCGCTGTCGGCCATCGGGCAGTACGACACCGCGGCGACCCCGCTCCAGATGGCGATGGTCGCGGCGGCGGTCGCCAACGGGGGGCAGCTGACGCCGCCGTACCTCGTCGACGAGGTGACCGACGCGGACGGGGTGCTGGTCGCGGCCGGTCCGCATCCGGCCACCCGCCAGGTGATCAATCCGGCCACCGCCGAGCAGCTCCAGGAGATGATGGTCGACGTGGTCGAGCACGGCGGCGGCCGGCGCGCCGCCGTCAAGGGCCTCACCGTCGGCGGCAAGACGGGCACCGCCCAGCACGGGGTGCGCAACGAGGGCACGCCGTACGCGTGGTTCATCTCCTGGGCGCGGACGAAGGACACCTACGAACCGACGGTCGCGGTGGCCGTGGTCGTCGAGGACGCGGCGGCCGAGCGCGCGGACATCAGCGGCGGGGGGAATGCGGCGCCGATCGCCCGGGCGGTGATGACGGCCGCGCGGTGAGCCGCTCCCCCGGGGCGCGGTGAGCCGCTCCCCCGCCACCGCGGCCGGCCCCGGGACACAATGGCCGCATGGCTGATCCGACCGCGTCCCCTTCCCCGCCCCGGGCCCCGTCCCGTCCGCCCCTGTCGCTCGCCGAAGTGGAGGCGCTGGCCCGGCGCGCGCACCAGGGGCAGACCGACAAGGCGGGCCGCCCGTATGCCGAGCACCTGGCCGCGGTGGCCGCGGGCGTACGCGAACGGGGCGGCAGCGACGAGCAGATCGCGGCGGCCTGGCTGCACGACGCGGTCGAGGACGCCGCGCTGAGCGAGGAGTGGCTGGCCGGTGCGGCGCTGACCGGGGCGACCAAGGCGATGGTGCGGGCGGTCAGCAAGCGGCCGGGCGAGCCGGTCGAGGAGTACACCGCGCGCATCCTGGCCACGCCCGGTGCGCTGCTGGTCAAGGAGGCGGACCTGGCGCACAACGCCGATCCGGCCCGGCTGGCGGTGCTGGACGCGGCGACCCGGGAGCGGCTGACCGCGAAGTACGCGCGGGTGCGGGGGCTGTTGGGCCTGGCCTGAGCGCGTGGGCTCCGGTCTCGACCGGGTCGCGCCGGCCCGGTCCACACCCCGGACGCCCACGCGGAAAGGTGGTATGCACAGCTAGTCTGCGGCGATGACTCCCACCCAGCCTTCGGACCCGCAGTCCTCGGACCCCACGGCCCCGCGGGCGGCGCGCGTGATCGCCGCCCTGGAGGGCGTCGGCGTCCGTCGCTACACCACCGGACAGGTCATCCTCGACGGCATCGACTGGACCGTGCGGTCCGGTGAGCACTGGGCGTTGCTCGGCGCGAACGGCGCCGGCAAGACCACCGTGCTGCGGCTCATCGGTGCGCTGATGTTCCCGACGGTCGGCAGCGTCGAGGTGCTCGGGCACCGGCTCGGCTCGGTGGACGTCCGTGAACTGCGGGCGGTGATCGGGCTGGTCTCCGGCGCCCAGAAGGTTCCGCAGGACGCCACCGGGCACACGGTCGTGCTGACCGGCGCGACCGGGACCGTGCAGCCGCTGTGGCGCACGTACGACGAGGCCACCCGCGAACGCGCCCACGCCCTGCTCGCCGAGCTGGACTGCAAGGAGCTGGCGGACCGGCCGTACGGCGTGTGTTCGGGCGGGCAGCGGGCCCGGCTCCTGATCGCCCGGGCACTGATGGCCGACCCTTCGCTGCTGCTGCTCGACGAGCCGTTCAACGCGCTGGACCTGCCGTCCCGCGAGGACCTGATCGACGCCCTGCACCGACTCGCCACCGGGCGGCCGGAGTTGGCGACGGTGACGGTCACCCACCACCTGGAGGAGCTGTCCCCGGCCGTCGGGCACGCGGTGCTGCTGCGGGACGGCCGGGTGCAGGCGCGCGGGCCGGTGGACGAGGTGCTGACCGGGGAGCGGATGACGGCCTGCTTCGGGCGCCCGATCGAGGTGTCCCGCCACGAGGGCCGCTGGCTGGCCCGCTCGGGCCGCCGCTGACCAAGGCTCCGCTACGGGCTTTCCGCCGCCTCGCGGACGCCGTCCAGGAACCGCCGGATCGCGGCCCGTTCGCCGGCGTCGAAGGTGGCGAGCAGGGCGAGCGTGCGGTCGATCAGCGGGCCGAAGAACGACTGGCCCAGGTCGACCGCGCGCTCGTCCACCTCCAGCAGCACCCGGCGCCGGTCCTCGGTGTCCCGGACCCGGCGGATCAGACCGAGCCGCTCCAGGCGGTCGACGAGTGCGGTGGTGCCGGCGGAGTTCAGGCCGAGGTGCGCGCCGAGCCGGCCGGGGGTCGAGGGGACGCCGGCCCGGGCCGCGTCCAGCAGGCCGATCAGAGCCCGCAGGTCGGTGGGATGCAGGCCGTTGCGGCCGGCGAACTGGGCGCCCGCGAGGTCGAGTTGGAGGGTCACCTCGCGCAACAGATGGATCAGTTCCATCCCCGCCGGTTCCTGCCGCTGCACCATGTCCGACCGCCTTTCCGTTCCCGCACCGTACTCTAATATCTCGCTCATCGAGATACTTGGTGAACGAGATGATGTACGGGAGGACGGCCGTATGGCAGCCACCGACCCCAGCACCTTCCCCACCGCCTGTGCGCAGGCCATGGCGCGCTGGCCGATCTCCGTGGAACGGCTCGACCTGCCCTCGGAGTTCGGCACCACCCGCGTCCACGCCTGCGGGCCCGCCGACGGCCCCCCGGTGGTGCTGCTGCACGGCGGCGGGACCACCTCGGCCGTCTGGTACGCGCTCGCCCCGGCGCTCGCCGGCACGCACCGGGTCTACGCGGTGGACCAGATGGGCACCCCGGGACTGAGCGTGCCCGGTGGCCGCCGGGTGCGGCGGCCGGCGGACCTGATGGACTGGCTCGACGGGGTGCACGGCGGCCTCGGGCTGACCTCGGCCACGCTGCTCGGGCACTCGTACGGAGGCTGGGTCGCGGCGACCTACGCGGCCCGAACGCCCCGGCGGGTGGACCACCTGGTGCTGCTCGATCCGACCGGGTGTTTCGCCCCCTTCCGGCCGTCCTATCTGGCGCGGGCGGTGCCGCTGTTCGTACGGCCCGGGGAGCGGAGCACCCGCCGGTTCCTGGAGTGGGAGACCGGGGGCGCGCCGCCGGCGCCGGAGTTGGTGCGGCTGATGGGCGTGGGCGCGGTCGCCTTCCGGGGCGCGAAGGTGGTGACGGGTCCGCGGCCCGACCTGTCCGGGCCGGCGGCGGCCGGGCTGCCGGCGCTGGTGCTGCTGGCGGGGCGCAGCCGGGCGCACGACCTGCGGCGGGTGGCGGCCGGGGCCGCCCGGGCGCTGCCGGGCGCGCGGATCGAGACCGTGCCGGGCGCCGCCCACCACTCCCTGCCGGAGGACACGGACGGTGAGGTCGCCCGGCGGGTGCTCAGTTTCCTGGCAGCGGTTCCCGGCGCGCCCGCCACTCCTCCGGCAGCGCCGCCACACCAGTACGGGCCGCCACCACACCGCCCGTGATGGCGCAGGTGGTGTCCACGTCGCCGAAGCCGGCGGCGGCGGCCCAGAGGGCGGCTTCCAGGTCGCCGCAGGTGGGGGTGGCGCCCTGCTCCTTCAGAGCCTGGGGGACGACCGCGCACCACAGGGCGAACGGGACGGTGTCGTCGGCGCGGATGCGCCCGCCGCTGCCGAGTGCGGCGGCGGCCTCTTCGGGGGTCGTGCCGGGCGGCAGGGCGGCGGCGCGGAGCAGGCCGCGGCGGACCGGGCCGTCGGGGGTGCGGTCCGCGACGGCGGTGAGGGAGGGCACCTCGCCGCGGGCGGAGAGCGCGGCCGCGACGGCCACCGCGACCGCGCCCGCGATGCCCTCGGGGTGGGCGTGGGTGACCCGGGCGGAGCGCGCGGCCTGGTCGGCGGCGCGGTCGAGGTCGTCGTGGAACCAGGCACCGAGCGGGGCCACCCTCATGGCGGCGCCGTTGCCGAGACTGCCCTCGCCACCGAAGAGCAGGCCCGCGAGTTCCTCCCACTGCTCGGGGCCGGCGGCGACGCGGGGCAACAGCGCATGCATGCCGGATCCGTAACCGCGCCCGGGGTCGGCCCGGTAGCTGGCGGCGAACTGCTCCGCCAGCGGCCGCTCCTCGACCTCGCCGTACTCCTCCAGGACGGCGAGCAGGTCGAGTGCCATGGCGGTGTCGTCGGTCCAGTGCCAGTGCGGGTCCGGGGGCGGGGTCCGGGTGGCGATCAGCTGCCGGGCCGCCTCCGGCGGGCGGAAGAGGGAGAAGAAGCGCTCCCCGAAGGCGTCGCCGTACGCCAGCCCTTCGAGGGCGGTGCGGGCAGCCCGCCGGCGGTCGTCCGTGTCCATGCCGGGATCCTGCCACTCGACCCCGGGAGCGTGGGCGCCGCCCCGGTCAGCCGGCCGCCTCGCCCTGGGCGATGGCCGCCGCGACCTCGGCCGTACGGGCCGCCTCCTCGGCGGCGAACCGCTCGGCGTCCAGTTTCTCGGCGAGTTCCTCGTCCTGGGCCATCAGCAGATCGAGGTTGGCGTCACCCAATTCGAAGACGCCCAGGTCCACATAGGCGCGCTGGAGTCGTTCGCCCCACAGGCCGATGTCCTTGACGCACGGGACGATCCGGCTGAACAGCAGTTTCCGGAAGAGGTGCAGGAATTCGGAGCGTTCGGTGAATTCGGCGGCCTCCTTGGGCGGAATGCCGAAATTCTCCAGGACTTCGAGACCGCGCAGCCGGTCGCGCATCAAATAGCAGCCCTCGATGACGAAGTCCTCGCGTTCGCGCAGTTCGGCGTCGGTGAGCTGCTTGTAGTAGTCGCGCAGCGCCATCCGGCCGAAGGCCACGTGCCGGGCCTCGTCCTGCATGACATAGGCCAGGATCTGCTTCGGCAGCGGCTTGTCGGTGGTGTCCCTGATCATGCCGAAGGCGGCCAGCGCCAGGCCCTCGATCAGTACCTGCATGCCGAGGTAGGGCATGTCCCAGCGGGAATCTTTGAGGGTGTCGGCGAGCAGCGCCTGGAGATTGTCGTTGATCGGGTAGAGCATCCCGATCTTCTCCTGGAGAAAGCGGCTGTATATCTCGGCGTGCCGGGCCTCGTCCATGGTCTGGGTCGCCGAATAGAACTTCGCGTCGATGTCCGGAACGGATTCCACGATCCGGGCCGCGCAGACCATGGCACCCTGTTCGCCGTGCAGGAACTGGCTGAACTGCCAGGCGGTGTAGTGCTGGCGCAGATCACCGCGGTCCTTCTCGGTCATCTTGTCCCAGTACTTCGTGCCGTACAGGGACATCGACTCGTCAGGGGTGCCGAGCGGGTCCTTGGGATCGACCTCCAGGTCCCAGTCGATCCGCAGGGTGGCGTCCCACTGCTTGTCCTTGCCCTTCTGGTAGAGCGCGAGCAGCCGGTCCCGCCCGTCGTCGTACTCCCAGTTGAACCGGGCCGCGCCGGTGGCCGGCACCGCCCACAGGTCGTCGCCCGGATTGCGCACGTACAGGTCTCGGGTGGACACGGGGCCTCCTCGGCTCGCCAAACGCCGCGCCAGCGGCGGTCGTTGGCAGGCTCACACGTTCCTTACCGGCGGGTCAATAACTCGTGCAGGAGGGATTGACGAGCTTGCTGACACGCAGTCTCATAAGAGCTGACCGCGGGTAACACGCCACTAGCGAGGTAGCCACAGCCATGACGAGCGCGCCCACCGCACCGACCGTGACGGACACCGAAGCCCTCCGGGACGCCCTCGGCCTGCTCAAGGACCGGGAACAGGTCGCCGAGCGACTGCTCGACTCCTCCGCCAAGCACTCCTTCGACCCCGACACCGAACTCGACTGGGACGCGCCCCTCGAAGAGGGCAAATGGTTCTGGCCGCCGGAGCTGGTCTCGCTCTACGACACCCCGCTGTGGAAGAAGATGTCGCTGGAGCAGCAGCAGGACCTCGCCCGCCACGAGGCCGCCTCGCTCGCCTCGCTGGGCATCTGGTTCGAGATCATCCTGATGCAGCTGCTCGTCCGGCACATCTACGACAAGCCGGTGACCAGCGCCCACGTCCGGTACGCCCTCACCGAGATCGCCGACGAGTGCCGGCACTCCAAGATGTTCGCGCGGATGATCCAGCACGGCGGGGCACCTGCGTACCCGGTCTCGCGGCTCAACCACAACCTCGCCCGGATCCTCAAGACGGTCTCCACCACCCCGGGTTCCTTCGCCTGCACCCTGCTCGGCGAGGAGATCCTGGACTGGATGCAGCGGCTGACCTTCCCGGACGAGCGGGTGCAGCCCCTGGTGCGCGGGGTGACCCGGATCCACGTCGTCGAGGAGGCCCGGCACGTCCGCTACGCCCGCGAGGAGCTGCGCCGCCAGATGGTCACCGCACCGCGCTGGGAGCGCGAGTTGACCCGCCTCAGCTGCGGCGAGGCGGCCCGGGTGTTCTCCGTCGCCTTCGTCAACCCGCGGGTGTACAGCAACGTCGGGCTCGACCGGCGGGAGGCGGTCGCCCAGGTGAAGGCCAGCGGCCACCGCCGCGAGGTCATGCAGTCCGGCGCCCGGAGGCTGACCGACTTCCTCGATGAGATCGGCGTACTGCGCGGCGTGGGCCGCCGGCTGTGGCGCAGCTCGGGCCTGCTGGCCTGAAGCGGCCGCCCGCGCCGACCGTTGGGGGCGAGCACCTGTACGAGTCGAAATCCGGGACGGATACCCTGCTGCCCATGAACGGCAGCGGCACCGCCCCAGCAGTACCCCGACCCGCCTACCGCAGGCTGAGCGTCGAGCAGCGCCGCAGCCAACTGCTCGCGGCGGCCCTCGGGCTGTTCGCCCAGCACGCGCCGGAGGACGTCTCGCTGGACGACGTGGCCACCGCCGCCCAGGTCTCCCGGCCCCTCGTCTACCGCTACTTCCCCGGCGGCAAGCAGCAGTTGTACGAGGCCGCGCTGCGCAGCGCGGCGGACATCCTGGAGCGCTGCTTCGCCGAACCGGAGACCGGTCCGCTCACCCAGCGGCTGTCCCGTGCGCTGGACCGCTATCTGGCGTTCGTCGACGAGCACGACGCCGGCTTCAGCGCGCTGCTCCAGGGCGGCAGCGTCGTGGAGACCTCCCGTACGAGCGCGATCGTGGACGAGGTACGGCGCGCCGCGGCCGACCAGATCCTGCGCCACCTGGGCGAGCCGGAACCAGGTCTGCGGCTGCGGATGACCGTCCGGATGTGGATCACCGCCGTCGAGGGCGCCTCGCTGATCTGGCTCGACGAGGGCAAGCGGCCACCGCTCGACGAGCTGCGCGACTGGCTGGTCGACCACTTCGTCGCCCTGCTCACCGCCACCGCGGCGCGCGATCCGCAGACCGCGCGGGTGACCCGGGGAGCGCTGCGGATGGAGTCCTCCGAAGGCCCGGTCGGCGACCTGGCCCGCCGCATCCTGCCGGTCGTCAGCGACGCCGGACACCTGCTGTGACCTGCACGGCGAACCCCGCGATGTGAGACTGGGAACGTGCGAAGCGAGAACACACCCTTCGTCGGCGGGCCCCTCGACGGCCGGGTGCTGCCCGTGCTGGTCGGGATGACCGGCCAGCCGCCGAAGACCTACGAGATCCCGGTGCCGAACGACGACGGGCGCCCGACCCTGCATGTCTACCGCCGGGTCCCGGGCCCCGCGGGCCGCCTCGGCCTGCCCCGCGGCTGGCGCTACGAGTACGCGGGTACGCGGTAGCGGTAGCGGTAGCTCTTTCCCCCCACGTACTCGGCTGCAGCGCCGTGGGTGTTGCTCGCGGTTGCGCTTTGCGGCGCCCCCGCACGTAGCTGGCTGCGGCGCCGCGGGTCGTCTCGCCGTTGCGCTTTGCGGCGCCCCCGCACGTAGCTGTCTGCTGCGCCGCGGGGCTTGGTCGCCGTTGCGCTTTGCGGCGCCCCCGCACGTAGCCGTCTGCTGCGCCGCGGGGCTTGGTCGCCGTTGCGCGCTTTGCGGCGCCCCGCACGTAGCTGTCTTTCCCGCTGTCGGGGTTGTTCGCCGTTGCGCCTGCGGCGGGCTGGGTTGTGTTGGGTGCGGTGACGGACCTCCGGGGCCTTGTTCGTGGACTGCTGTCGCTTTACGTCCACGAACAAGGCCCCACCGGCCCGTCCCCACCCGGTGGGGGAGTGT
>NZ_JBEZMM010000049.1:0-57176 GCF_040652715.1 Streptomyces sp. NPDC048196
TGCGAGCGGGTCGGGCAGGATCCGGTCTACGAGTCGTACCCGGCCCACGACCCGTGTGCGGGCGCGGTGGCCGCCGACCGGCTGCTGGCCCGCCCTCAGGCGCTGAGCCGGGCGACGGCCTCCTCGACCGTCAGCTCCTCGCGCTCGCCGGTGCGGCGGTCCTTGACCTCGACCACACCCTCACCGGCGCGCCGGCCGGCGACCACGATGGTCGGCACGCCCAGCAGTTCGGCGTCGGTGAACTTCACGCCCGGCGAGACCCCGGCCCGGTCGTCGACCAGGACGCGCAGGCCGGCGTCGCCGAGCAGGTCGCCGATCTCCAGCGCCAGCTCGGTCTGCTTGGCCTTGCCCGCCGCGACGACGTGCACATCGGCCGGGGCGACCTCGCGGGGCCAGCACAGGCCCTTGTCGTCGTGGGTCTGCTCGGCCAGCGCGGCGACCGCACGGGAGACGCCGATGCCGTACGAGCCCATGGTGACCCGGGCCGGCTTGCCGTTCTGGCCGAGGACGTCGAGCTCGAAGGCGTCCGCGTACTTGCGGCCGAGCTGGAAGATGTGGCCGATCTCGATGGCGCGGTCGATCTTCAGGCCGGTGCCGCACTTCGGGCAGGGGTCGCCGGGCTCGACGACGACCACGTCGAGGTACTCGTCGACCTCGAAGTCGCGTCCGCAGACCACGTTCTTGGCGTGCACGCCCTCCTTGTTGGCGCCGGTGACCCAGGCGGTGCCGGGGGCGACGCGGGGGTCGGCGAGGTAGCGGAACGCCTTGCCGGCCAGGCCCTGCGGGCCGACGTAGCCGCGGACCAGGTCCGGGCGGTCGACGAAGTCCTCGGCGGTGACCAGCTCGACGGTGGCCGGCGCGAGGTGCTCGCCGAGCTTGCCCAGGTCCACCTCGCGGTTGCCCGGAACGCCCACCGCGACGATCTCGCCGTCGACCTTGACCAGGAGGTTCTTCAGCGTCGCGGAGGCCGGTACGCCGAGGAACTCGGCGAGCGACTCGATGGTCGGGGTGTCGGGGGTGTCCAGCTCCTCGACGGGGCCGTGGGCGGAACCGTCGGCGGGCTCGACCTTGACCGTGACGGCCTCGGTGTTGGCGGCGTAGTCGCAGCTCGGGCAGTCGACGAAGGTGTCCTCGCCGGCGGACGCGGGCGCCAGGAACTCCTCGGACGCCGAGCCGCCCATGGCGCCGGAGACGGCGGAGACGATGCGGTAGTCCAGGCCCAGGCGCCGGAAGATCTTCTCGTAGGCCTCGCGGTGCAGTGCGTACGACTGGGCCAGGCCCTCGTCGGTGGTGTCGAAGCTGTACGAGTCCTTCATGTGGAACTCGCGGCCGCGCAGCACGCCGGAGCGGGGGCGGGCCTCGTCGCGGTACTTGATCTGGATCTGGTAGAGGATCACCGGCAGGTCCTTGTAGGACGTGCACTGGTCCTTGACCGTGAGGGTGAAGATCTCCTCGTGGGTGGGGCCGAGGAGGTAGTCGGCGCCCTTGCGGTCCTTGAGGCGGAAGAGCAGGTCGCCGTACTCCTCCCAGCGGCCGCTGGTCTCGTAGGGCTCCTTGGGCAGCAGCGCCGGCAGCAGGACTTCCTGGCCGCCGATGGCGTCCATTTCCTCGCGGACGACGCGGGAGACGTTCTCCAGGACCTTCTTGCCCAGCGGCAGCCACGTCCAGATGCCGGCGGAGGAGCGGCGGACGTACCCGGCGCGGACGAGCAGCTTGTGGCTGGCGGTCTCGGCGTCGGCCGGGTCGTCGCGCAGTGTCTTGATCATCAAGCGGGACATGCGCTGGACCTGTGCGGCGTTGGCCATGGGAGTTTCTCCTGCGTAAGAAAGGTGACTCCCTGGAGGTTAGCGGGAGGGGTGTGTCCGGCGAAAATGCGTTGGCGCTGCGCTGGGCGTTTGGCCCACGTTTTTGGCTTCGCCGCCGTGGGGGTTTTGCGTCGTTGCGCCTGCGGCGGGCTGGGTTTGTGGTGGGTGCGGTGACGGGCCTCCGGGGCCGGGGTGTGGGACTGCTGACGCTTTACGTCCCACACCCCGGCCCCTCCGGCCCGTCCCCTCCCGTGTGTGGAAAGGGGAAGGCCGGGGGGCGTGCCCTTGATGTCGACTGCGGCCTTGCGGGGGCGGTCAGGGACGTTTCAGAGGCAAGGGGGCTCCCATGACCGCGTACGGGGTGGGGGCGCTGGGGAAGAGGACGCGGCGGGCCAGGTCGCGGTAGCCGAGGGAGCGGTAGAGCTTGCGGGCGGGGCTCTCTACGTCGATGGCGGAGAGGATGGAGCGGGGTTCGCCGGCTCCGTCGGTGATCCGGGTGATCAGTGTCCGGCCGAGGCCGCGGTGCTGGTAGGCGGGGTGGACGTGCAGCTCGGTGATGGTGAAGGAGTCGTCGAGCCAGTGGTCGAGGCCCTCGCTGCGCAGATAGGGCTCGACGACCGTGGACCACCAGTGGGTGCGGTCGTTGGGCATGCCGTAGATGAAGCCGACGAGCCGGCCGGCGGGGGTGGTGGCGCCCAGCGCGCGGGCGCCGGGGCAGCCGAGGTGGCGCAGGACGATGTGCCGGCGGACGGCGATCTCCTCCTCGCTGAGGCCGAAGGCGAGCGCCTGTACCGCGAGCGCGTCGTCCACGCGGGCGGCGAGATCGAGGGGGCCGACCGCGACGTCATCCATGGTCGCGAGCGTACAAGGCCGCGGGTCAGAACAGTACGCTCATGAACGCGCCGACTTCCTCGAAGCCCACCCGGCGGTAGGCGGCCCGGGCGGCGGTGTTGAAGTCGTTGACGTAGAGGCTGACGACGGGGGCGACGTCGCTGAGGGCGTAGCGGAGCACGGCGGCCATACCGGTTTCGGACAGGCCCTTGCCGCGGTGGGCGGGGTCGACCCAGACGCCCTGGATCTGGCAGGCGCGCGGGGTGGCGGCGCCGATCTCCGCCTTGAAGATGACCTTGCCGTCCTCGACCCGGGCGAAGGAGCGGCCGGCGCCGACGAGTTCGGCGACCCGGGCCTGGTAGAGCAGCCCGCCGTCGCCCGCCATCGGGGAGATGCCGACCTCTTCGGTGAACATGGCGACGCAGGCCGGCATGATCAGGTCCATCTCGTTCTTGCGGATCCGCCGGACGTACGGGTCGGGGGCGATCTCGGCGGACGTCGAGGTGGTGACCATCAGCGGCTGGTGGGCGCGGAGCTCGCGGGCCGGGCCCCAGTACGGCTCCAGCAGCGACCAGAGTTCGGCGGTCGGGCCGGCCGGGCCGACGATGGAGGAGCAGCGCCGGCCCTGGCGGCGGGCCCGCTCGGCGAAGCCGCGGACGGCCTCGGAGGTGGCGCAGACGGGGACGAGGTTGGCGCCGGCGTAGCAGAGCGATTCCAGCCGGCCGCCGACGTACCAGCCCCACATCTCGCCGCCCAGCCGCCAGGGGTCGAGGCCGGCGACCTGGACGCGGGCGGCGACGAAGGCGTTGGCGACCGGGTCGCGGTCGAGGACCGCGAGCGCATCGTCGAGGTCCCCTGGTTCGAGGACCTTGATGGTGGTGGTCGTCAGCACGTCTCGGTTTGCCTCACCGTTACGGGCCTGGAAGGCCAGGCGGGAGCAGGTCTTGGCACTTTACCTCGCGCCTGCGCGGGGCACCCTGTGCGCTGCCCGCGGGGCCGCTGCGGGCAGCCGGGAGCCCCGCGGCCCGGGTGGGCGGCGGGGCTCGGGAGGGCTGTGGGACGGGTCAGCCGGCGGCGGTGACGACCGGTTCGCCGGAGGCGACGCCGTCCTTCTCCATCTGCTCGGCGATCTTCATGGCCTCTTCGATGAGGGTCTCGACGATCTTCGACTCGGGGACGGTCTTGATGACCTCGCCCTTGACGAAGATCTGGCCCTTGCCGTTGCCGGAGGCGACGCCGAGGTCGGCCTCGCGGGCCTCGCCGGGGCCGTTGACGACGCAGCCCATGACGGCGACCCGCAGCGGCACCTCCATGCCCTCCAGACCCGCGGTGACCTCGTCGGCGAGCTTGTAGACGTCGACCTGGGCGCGGCCGCAGGACGGGCAGGAGACGATCTCCAGGCGGCGCTGGCGGAGGTTGAGCGACTCCAGGATCTGGATGCCGACCTTGACCTCTTCGGCGGGCGGTGCGGACAGCGAGACCCGGATGGTGTCACCGATGCCCTCGCTGAGCAGCGCGCCGAAGGCGACCGCGGACTTGATGGTGCCTTGGAAGGCGGGGCCGGCCTCGGTGACGCCGAGGTGGAGGGGGTAGTCGCACTGGGCGGCGAGCTGGCGGTAGGCGTTGACCATCACGACCGGGTCGTTGTGCTTGACCGAGATCTTGATGTCGCGGAAGCCGTGCTCCTCGAAGAGGGACGCCTCCCACAGCGCGGACTCGACCAGCGCCTCGGGGGTGGCCTTGCCGTACTTCTGCAGCAGGCGGCGGTCGAGGGAGCCGGCGTTGACGCCGATCCGGATCGGGGTGCCGGCGTCGGCGGCCGCCTTGGCGATCTCCTTGACCTTGTCGTCGAACTGCTTGATGTTGCCGGGGTTGACCCGGACCGCGGCGCAGCCGGCGTCGATGGCGGCGAAGACGTACTTCGGCTGGAAGTGGATGTCGGCGATGACCGGGATCTGGGACTTCCTGGCGATCACGGGCAGCGCGTCGGCGTCGTCCTGGGTCGGGCAGGCGACCCGGACGATCTGGCATCCGGAGGCGGTCAGCTCGGCGATCTGCTGCAGCGTCGCGCCGATGTCCGAGGTCCGCGTCGTCGTCATCGACTGCACCGAGACCGGTGCGTCTCCGCCCACGGCGACCGGACCGACGTGGATCTTGCGGCTGACCCGGCGGTCGGCCAGCTTGGTCGGTACGTCCGGCATTCCCAGTGAAATGGCAGTCATCTGGCGAGCAACCCCAAGGTGTGGATCAAGGCCCCGCATCGGCGGGCTCCGGCCTCCGAGATTACGGCACCGGGATCGCCCGGGGCACATCGAGGCCGTGCGCCCCCACCAATGGGGCGGCCGGGCACGCCCATACGGTCCTGGCGGGCCCGGCCGTCACGGATGTCCGGTTCAGGTGAGCTTTACCGGGTTCACCACGTCCGCCACCAGCACCAGCAGCGTGAAGCAGATGAAGATCCCGGCGACGACGTAGGCGACCGGCATGAGCTTGGCCACGTCGAAGGGTCCGGGGTCCGGCCGGCGGACGATCTTGGCGAAGGCCCGGCGGATGGCTTCCCACACGGCGCCGGCGATGTGTCCGCCGTCGAGCGGGAGCAGCGGCAGCATGTTGAACAGGAACAGCGAGAGGTTGAACCCGGCGACCAGGAAGAGCATGGTCGCCACCCGCTGCTCCGGCGGGATGTGCAGCGAGAAGACCTCGCCGCCGACCCGCGCCGCGCCGACCACGCCCATCGGGGAGTCCTGCTTGCGCTCGCCGCCGTTGAAGGCCGCGTTCCACAGGTCCGGGACCTTGCCGGGCAGGTTGACCAGGGAGGACACGCCCTGCTCGACCATGTTGCCCATGCGGTCGACGGACTGGCCGAAGGACTGCTGGACGACGCCGCTGGCCGGGGTGAAGCCGAGGAAGCCGGCGGTGACGAACTGGCCGGGGACGTAGCCGCCGTGTCCGTCGGTCTTGGCGACCTTGTTCTTGATCAGGTCGGCGTGCAGGGTCTTGCGGGCGCCGTGCCGCTCGATGACCAGCGTCGCGGGTCCGGTGGTGTCCCGGATCTGCTGCTGGAGGGTGCCCCAGTCGGGGACGTCGTGGCCGTTGAACGTGACGATCTTGTCGCCGGCGCGCAGGCCGGCGGCCTTGGCCGGGGAGTCCTTGGCGCCGGCCGGGCACTTGTCGGTCTTGGCGGCGGCCGAGATCACGCAGTCGGAGACGGAGCCGACCTGGGTGGTCTGGGTGTTGATGCCGAAGCCCATCAGGACGCTCATGAAGATCACGACCGCCAGGATCAGGTTCATGAACGGCCCGGCGAACATCACGATGACGCGCTTCCAGGGCTTGCGGGTGTAGAAGAGCCGCTTCTCGTCGCCGGGCTGCAGTTCCTCGAAGGCCGCCGAGCGGGCGTCCTCGATCATGCCGCGGAACGGCGAGGTGGAGCGGGCCTGCAGCTTCCCGTCGTCCCCGGGCGGGAACATCCCGATCATGCGGATGTAGCCGCCGAGCGGGATGGCCTTGATGCCGTACTCGGTGTCGCCCTTCCTGCGGGAGAAGATCGTCGGCCCGAAGCCCACCATGTACTGCGGCACGCGGATGCCGAACATCTTGGCCGTGGAGAGATGGCCGAGTTCGTGCCAGGCGATGGAGAACAGCAGGCCGACGACGAAGACGACTATGCCGAGGATGGTCATCCAGGTCGTCATGCGCGAGCCTCCGAGGGTGTCCGTGCCGCACGGGCGGCCAGTTCGCGGGCGCGGGCGCGCGCCCAGGTCTCCGCCTCCAGGACGTCCGCGACGGTCAGGGAAGTTCCCCTTGCGGGCGTGCCGTGTTCGGCGACCACATCGGCGACGGTATCCACAATCCCTGTGAACGGCAGCCCGCCCTTGAGGAACGCGTCCACACATTCCTCGTTCGCGGCGTTGAAGACGGCCGGTGCGGTGCCGCCCAGGGAGCCGACGTGGCAGGCGAGCGGGACGGACGGGAAGGCCTCGGCGTCCAGCGGGAAGAACTCCCAGCTCTGCGCCGTGGTCCAGTCGACGCCGGGGGCGGCGTCCGGGACCCGGTCGGGCCAGCCCAGGCCCAGTGCGATCGGCATCCGCATGTCGGGCGGGCTGGCCTGGGCGAGGGTGGAGCCGTCGGTGAACTCCACCATCGAGTGGATGAAGGACTGCGGATGGACGACGACCTCGATCGCGTCGAAGGGGACGTCGAAGAGCAGGTGCGCCTCGATGACCTCCAGACCCTTGTTGACCAGGGTCGCGGAGTTGATCGTGACGACCGGACCCATGGACCAGGTGGGGTGGGCCAGCGCCTGCTCGGGGGTGACCCCGGCCAGCTCGGCCCTCGTCCGGCCGCGGAACGGACCGCCGGAGGCGGTGACCACGAGCTTGCGGACCTCGGCGCGGTCGCCGCCGGTCAGCGCCTGGAAGAGCGCGGAGTGCTCGGAGTCGACGGGGATGATCTGCCCCGGCCGGGCGACGGCCTTGACCAGCGGGCCGCCGACGATCAGGGACTCCTTGTTGGCCAGCGCCAGCACCCGGCCCGCCTTGAGGGCGGCCAGGGTCGGGGCGAGACCGATGGAGCCGGTGATGCCGTTGAGGACGGTGTGGCAGGGGGAGGCGGCGAGTTCGGTGGCGGCGTCGGGGCCGGCCAGGACCTCGGGGAGCTTCTCGCCCGGGCCGTAGCGGTCGGCGAGCGCGGCGCGCAGCGCGGGGGCCGCGTCCGCGCGGGCCACCGCGACGGTGTCCACCCGCAGCCGGTGCGCCTGCTCGGCGAGCAGCTCGGTCCGGCCGCCGGCCGCGGAGAGCGCGGTCACCCGGAAGCGATCGGGGTTGCGCAGCACGATGTCGATCGCCTGGGTGCCGATCGAGCCGGTCGAGCCGAGGATCACCAGGGAGCGGGGCCCGACCGGGCCGCCGGGGTCGCCGGCGGCCGGCTCGAAGCGCAGGTGCGGATGGGCGAGGGAGTCCGTCATGGGGTCCATTGTGGCCGGTCGCGGGGGTGCCGTGGGCACCAAGGGCACACGCCGGGCCCGGTCCGGCCGATCAACGGCGGGACCGGGCCCGGGTGGGGTTCAGCCGATGGGGCGGTGGACGTTGTCCTTGGCGCTGGGGCCGGGGGTGGCGTCGGCGATCCACGGGCCGTCGCCGCTGGGGTCGACGATGCCCTCCTCCAGCCAGCCGTAGCTGCCGTCGAGGACCCCGGAGACGACCTTGCGGTCGAGCTCGTCGGTGTTGGTCCACAGCCGGCCGAAGAGCTCCTCGATCCGGATCCGCGCCTGCCGGCAGAACGCGTCGGCCAGCTGCTGCGCCTCGCGGCCGTGGTCACCGGTCTCGCGCAGGTGCTCGGCGCGGACGCAGGCCGCGCTCATGGCGAAGAGTTCGGCGCCGATGTCGACGATCCGGCCGAGGAAGCCCTGCTTGGTCTCCATCTTCCCCTGCCACCGGGACATCGCGTAGAAGGTGGAGCGGGCGAGCTTGCGGGAGGTCCGCTCGACGTACCGCAGGTGGCCGGCGAGGATGCCGAACTCCTGGAAGGTGCGCGGGAGTTGGCCGGGTCCGGCGACGAGCTTGGGCAGCCAGCGGGCGTAGAACCCGCCGGCCTTGGCGGCCGCCCTGCCCTTGTCGGCGAGGGACTTGTCGGGGTCGATGAGGTCACCGGCGACGGACAGGTGGGCGTCCACCGCCTCCCGGGCGATCAGCAGGTGCATGATCTCGGTGGAGCCCTCGAAGATCCGGTTGATCCGCATGTCGCGCAGCATCTGCTCGGCGGGGACCGCGCGTTCGCCGCGGGCGGCGAGCGAGGGGGCGGTCTCGAAGCCGCGGCCGCCGCGGATCTGGACCAGTTCGTCGGCCATCAGCCAGCCCATCTCGGAGCCGTAGAGCTTGGCGAGGGCGGCCTCGATGCGGATGTCGTTGCGGTTCTCGTCGGCCATCTGGGAGGACAGGTCGACGACCGCCTCCAGGGCGAAGGTGGTCGCCGCGATGAAGGAGATCTTGGCGCCGACGGCCTCGTGCTTGGCGATCGGCCTGCCCCACTGCTCGCGGGCCGCGGACCACTCCCGGGCGACCTTCAGGCACCACTTGCCGGAGCCGACGCACATCGCGGGCAGCGAGAGCCGTCCGGTGTTGAGCGTGGTCAGGGCGATCTTCAGGCCGGCGCCCTCGGGGCCGATGCGGTTCGCGGCCGGGACCCGCACCCGGTGGAAGCGGGTGACGCCGTTCTCCAGGCCGCGCAGGCCCATGAAGGCGTTGCGGTTCTCGACGGTGATGCCGGGCGAGTCCGCCTCGACGACGAAGGCGGTGATGCCGCCCTTGTGGCCCTCGGAGGCGGGCACCCGCGCCATCACCACCAGCAGGTCGGCGACCACGCCGTTGGTGGTCCACAGCTTGACCCCGTCGAGGACGTAGTGGTCGCCCTCCGGGACGGCGGTGGTCGCCAGCCGCGCCGGGTCCGAGCCGACGTCGGGTTCGGTCAGCAGGAACGCCGAGATGTCCGTACGGGCCAGCCGCGGCAGGAAGGTCTCCTTCTGCTGCGGGGTGCCGAACAGCTTCAGCGGCTGCGGTACGCCGATCGACTGGTGGGCGGAGAGGAGCGCGCCGATGGCGGGGCTGGCGGTACCGACCAGGGACAGCGCCCGGTTGTAGTAGACCTGGGTGAGGCCGAGGCCACCGTATTTGGGGTCGATCTTCATGCCGAGCGCGCCGAGCTCCTTGAGCCCGCGCACGGTCTCGTCCGGAATCCTGCCCTCGCGCTCGATCCGCGCGCCGTCGATCTGCGTCTCGCAGAATTCCCGCAGGGTGGCGAGGAACTTCTCACCGCGGCGCACGTCGTCCACGGCGGGCGTGGGGTGCGGATGGATGAGGTCGAGCCGGAAGCGCCCCAGGAACAGTTCCTTGGCGAAGCTCGGCTTGCGCCAGTCCTGCTCGCGGGCCGCCTCGGCGACCTGGCGTGCTTCGCGCTCGGAAACGTTGCGGATGGATGGAGCGGTCATCAGGAGCTCACCTCGCCGCGGGGTCGGGAGTTCAGCGCCGGCGGCCGGTCGGCCGCTGGACAGCGCTACTTGTGAGAGTTACCCGATCCACGCGGCTTGCACCACTGGAGGTACCGGCCGCTGCGGGCCGCAACGGCGCCTTACGGCCATGGGGGGCCTGCGCCCCGGCGGGCCCGGCGATCCGGCCCGCCGACATCGGCCCTTCGGGGGGTGTGCGCATACCGCGCTGGTTGTACGTACCCGCGGGTGTCCCCCCGGGGACACGGTCGCGATTCCACCTGGGACAGGAGGCGCCGGGGCGGTCCGCGCCGTACGGTCAAGATCCGGCACGACGGGGGAACGGTGCCGAGAACGGGGGACGCGGCGCGCTCCGGAAACAGGGTGCCGGAGCGCGCCGCGTCGAGGGGGCCGGCGCCGGGGGGTGCGCCGGCCGGGGTCAGGACGGTGATTCGGCCCGAGGGAAGGCCGTCGCTGTCCACCGGTCCCGACCTGGTCGGGGGTGCGCAGGAGTGATGCGGCACCGGCTCTCGGTGCCGCCGGACGGTGCCCCTCGCGGGGCACCGGGTCCGGGTCCTACAGGGCCAGGCCGGTGAGGACCAGCACCCGCTCGTAGGTGTAGTCGTCCATGGCGAACCGGACGCCCTCGCGGCCCACGCCGGACTGCTTGACGCCGCCGTACGGCATCTGGTCGGCGCGGTAGGACGGCACGTCGCCGATGACCACGCCGCCGACCTCCAGCACCCGGTGGGCGCGGAAGGCGGTCTTGGCGTCGTGGGTGAACACGCCCGCCTGCAGGCCGTACTTGGAGTCGTTGACCGCCGCGAAGGCCGCGTCGACGCCGTCGACCTTGGTCAGGGTGAGCACCGGGCCGAAGACCTCCTCGCAGGCGAGGGTCGCGCCCGCGGGCACGTCCGCCAGCACGGTCGGCGCGTAGGAGGCGCCGTCGCGCTTGCCGCCGGCGAGCAGCTTCGCGCCGCCCTGCACGGCCTCGTCCACCCAGGCCTCGACGCGCTTGGCGGCGTCCTCGTTCACCAGCGGGCCGACCTCGGTCGCGTCGTCCGACGGGTCGCCGGTGACCTGGGCCTCGACGGCCGCCACGATCTTCGGCACCAGCCGGTCGTACACCGAGGCGTCCGCGATCACCCGCTGCACGGAGATGCAGGACTGGCCGCCCTGGTAGTTGGAGAAGATCGCGATCCGCTGCGCGGCCCAGTCCAGGTCCTCCTCGGAGGACCAGTCGGGCAGGACGACGGCCGCGCCGTTGCCGCCGAGCTCCAGGGTGCAGTGCTTGCGCGGCACCGAGTCGAGGATCGCGTAACCGACCTTCTCGGAGCCGGTGAAGGAGACGACCGGCAGCCGCTCGTCCTGGACCAGCGCCTCCATGCGCTCGTTGGGCACCGGGAGGATCGACCAGGAACCGGCCGGCAGGTCGGTCTCGGCGAGCAGTTCACCGAGGATCAGACCGGACAGCGGCGTGGCCGGGGCCGGCTTGAGGATGATCGGGGCGCCGGCGGCGATGGCCGGGGCGACCTTGTGGGCGCAGAGGTTGAGCGGGAAGTTGAACGGCGCGATGCCGAGGACCGTGCCGCGGGGGAAGCGGCGGGTCAGCGCGAGCCGGCCGGCGCCGCCCGCGTCGGTGTCCAGCCGCTGCGCCTCGCCGCCGTTGAAGCGGCGGGCTTCCTCGGCGGCGAAGCGGAACACGGAGATCGCCCGGCCGACCTCGCCGCGCGCCCACTTGATGGGCTTGCCGTTCTCCGCGGAGATCAGCTGCGCGATCTCCTCCGTGCGCTCGACGAGCCGGCGCTGCACGTGGTCCAGCGCGGCCGCCCGTACGTGCGCGGGGGTCGCCGCGAACTCCTCCTGGACCGCGACGGAGGCCGCGACGGCCTCCTCGACCTGGTCCTCGGTGGGCACGCTCACCGTGCCGACGAGACGTCCGTCCCACGGGGAGGTGACATCGAAGGTGGCCTCGCCGGTGGCCTCGCGGCCGGCGAGCCAGAAGGCGGTGGGGGCTGCATCAGTGGGGATCGGCACAGTGGAACCCGGCCCTTCAGACGTGGTGGGTGGTGCGCATGGCTCGGCGAGCGGCTCTGCGGTGTGGACTGCTGCCCCCACGGTAGGGGCGCGCCGCCACGATGGCGTTTGTCCGAAGCGGCGTAATCAGGGGGCGGGGCTCTCCGTGGTGGAGGGGGTGCCCGGGTCCCGCCGGAGGCCACTGCCCTCCCTGGAAGTCATTCCTCTCCCCGGGGCTGCGCCGCCGACGCGTTCGACGAGGTCGCCTTCAGCGCCAGCCACAGCTCCATCCGCACGTCCGCGTCGTCCAGCGACCGGCCCAGGATCTCCTCCACCCGCCGCATCCGGTAGCGCAGCGTGTGCCGGTGGACGCCCAGGTCGGCGGCGGCCGCGTCCCACTGGCCGTGCCGGGCGAGCCAGGCCCGCAGCGAGGCCACCAGATCCCCGCGGCCGGTCGCGTCGTGCTCGCGCAGCGCCCGCAGCAGCCCGTCCGCGAAGGCCCGGACCGCGTCGTCGGCGAGCAGCGGGAGGACGGACCCGGCGGCCACGTCCTCGTGCTCGACCAGCACCCGGCCGCGCCGCCGGGCCACCGACAGCGCCTGCTCGGCCTGCCGGTACGCGTTCGCGGCGGCCGCCGGCCCGGTCGGCGCGGACAGCCCGACGGCCAGTCCCTCGCCGCCGCCCGGTTCGGTACGGCCCGCCCGGCCCCGTGTGCGGGCCTGCGCACCGGCCCGGGCCTCGGCCTGCGCCGCGTACGACGCGCAGGCGTCGGCCGCCGCGCCGCCGTCCGTGACCAGCACGATCAGCCGGCCGCCGTCCGGCACCGCGAGCACCGCCTCACCGGTCCGCGCGGCCGCCGAGTCCATGGCATCGGCCAGCGCGTCCAGCGTTCCGCCCGCGCCGGTGGCCCGAGTGCTTGCCGTCCCCCGCGACGTACCGGCCGGGCTCCCCGACGGACCGCCGGTGCCTCGCGACGTACCGGAGGTGCCTCGCGACGTACCGGCGGACGAGGAGCCGGCCGGCCCGCCGCCCTCCTCCCCCGCCAGCGCTTCCGCGACCACCATCCGGAACGGCGCGTCGAGCAGCCCGCCGTACAGCCGCCCCGCCACCGCCCGTGCATGATCCGGCTCGCCCGCCAGCAGCATCTTCAGCACCGCGGCACCCAGCCGCTGCTCGGCGTCCTGCAGTGCCCGGGACCGCTCGGTGGTCAGCGTCAGCAGCGCGACCGCGGAGTGCACCGCGTACCGCCCGGCCGTCCCGAGCGGCGCACCGGTGCCCACCGCGAGCACCCCGCGCGCCCGTCGTCCGGTGCCCAGCGACTGCAGCTCGACCCGGTCGTCGCCCTCGGCGTCGCTCACCACCGAGCTCGCCGGCGCGGGCCGCTCCCGCAGCCGCGCCACGTCCTCCGCGAGCCGCGCCGCCCGCCGTGCCGCCCAGTCGGGGGCGGCCGCCACGACCGCCCCCGACGCGTCGTACAACGCCGCCCAGCCGTCCAGGTGCGCGGCCAGCCGGGCCAGGAGTTCGGCCGGGCCCTCGGCACTGAGCGCCGCCCGGGTCAGCTCCCGCTGCGCCTCGAAGCCCGCGGTGACGGCGCGGTACTGATCGGCGGCCACCGCCGCCGACACGGCCTTGCTGATCGCGATGAACGGCGTCCGGCGCGGCACGCCCAGCAGCGGCAGCCCCTGCTCCCGGGCCGCCGCCACCAGCGGCTCCGGCACGTCCTCGTAATTCACCCCGACCGCGAAGCCCAGCCCGACCACCCCGGCCTCCGCCACCCGCCGCACGTACCTGCGGGTGGCCTCCGGATCCTCGGCGTCCAGCTTCAGCGCCGTGATCAGCAGCAGCTCGCCGCCCTCCATGTACGGCACCGGATCGATCAGCTCACTGGCATGCGCCCAGCGCACCGGCACGTCCAGCCGCTCCTCGCCCGCGAGCACGGTCAGCTTGAGCGCGGTGTGGTTGACCAGAGAAGCGAGCGTGTGCGGCATAGGACCTTCGATGGCTTCGGTGACTTCGGCGGCTTCGCTGACGTGGATGACCTCGACGAACCCGAACGGACAACCGATCGTCGACCACCCGACAACCGGCCCACGCCCCATTCTTTACGCCGCCCCGTACGAACGGCCACTGCCGATTCTGCCTCAACGGAGGAATCGGGGGGACTGGGGTGCGAGGGACTTGGGTGCGGGGGGCAGGGGGGCGGCGCGGGGGTCGGGGGTCGGGAGTCGGGGGGCGGGGGTCAGGGGCCGGGGGTCAGGAGCGGAGGTCCACCAGGACGGGTGGGGCGTGTTCCCCCTTCACGCTCGTCACCGAGAGCACCGCGTGTCCCGCCGGGACGGAGTTGGCGAGGTCGGAGGCGGACCAGCGTTCCCGTTCCACGGTCCGCACGGTGACGGCCTTGGCGGTGGCGGCCTTGCCGGTGACCAGGTGACGGAAGATGTGGAACGCCTTCCCCGCGGCGCTCTCCGCGATGATCTGACGGTCCGTCACATCACGGGTCTCCACCCACTCCTTGCCCCAGACCTCGGCGAACCGCGCGCCGTCCCAGGTCGTGACGCCCGCGAACGCCATCCGGCAGCCGACCGTGCCGAGCAGCGTGCCGCGCAGCGCGTCCGGGACGTCGTCGAGGGAACGCAGGGTGAGCACCACCCCGGCATTCGCCGAGCGCAGCCGCTGGAGACCACGGAGCGCCTCGGCGGTGATGGTGTGCCCGGCCTCGTCCAGTACCAGGCAGGCGAACAGCGAGCGGTCACTACGGGCCACCGCGCATTCGGTGAACTGCGCCAGCACCAGCCGGGCGAGGATCCGCGAGGCCTCCACATGGCCCCGCTCGGGCAGTTCGATGCGTACCCGCAGCGGATGGTCCAGGGCGTGCAGCGAGACCTGGCGGGTGCCCCCCGTCGGGTCGAAGAACGCGGCGAAAGCGGGCCGGTCCAGGAGAGCGAGGCGGTCGGCGAGGAGGACGGCGGCGTCACCGGGGCGCTCGGCCTGACGGGCCCGGGCGTCCAGTTCCCGCAGCAGGGTGTGGGCCTCGGCCTCCTCCAGGGCGGTGCGCAGCGCGGTCATCGCCTCGGGCGCCGCGTCCAGGAGCGCCCGCAGCTCGGGAACCGTCGGGAAGCGATCGTGGGCGGCCCGGAAGGGGCCGAGCAGCTGGGCCAGCGCGGTGGCGGCCCGTCGGCTGTCCCCGCCGGGCAGCTGCTCGGCGAGGTCACCGACCAGCGCCTCCGCGAGGATGCCCGCCGCTTCGTCGGGGTCCGTGGTGCCGCCGTAGAGATCGAGGTCGCAGTCCGGGTCCGAGCGACCGATCCGGACCACCACGTCGAACGCCTCGTCCGGGCCCAGGTCCGAACCCGCCGGTCCGACGGCGATCACGGCGCACTGCCCGGCCAGCGCCTGCAGACACATCGACTCCACGACCGGCTTCACGACCCGGGTGGTCTTCCCGCTCCCGGCGGGCCCGACGGCCAGCAGGGACGTGCCCAGGACACCGGGCTCAAGGGCACAGCCGACACCGCGGTGCTGGTAGGGGTTACGAGGGTGATCGGCGGCGGTGCCGATACGGACCTGGTGGGCGAGCAGGTCGTGCGCGGCGGTCCGGCGGGGCAGGTCACGCCGGCCCGAGGGATGCGCACAGGCGGCCGCGCCGTGCCGCAGCACGGTGTCGGTGAAGGTCGCGAGGGAGTTCTTGCCGGACCGGACGGACCGCCAGGCCCGCTCGATCCTGGCCACGTCCACGTCGTTCATCCGCCCGGCCCGCGCTTCGGCAGCCAGCTTCTCGGCCGCGTCCGGCGCACCGTGCGCCCGCAGCTCCGGCCACTGCGCGGGATCGGAGGCGGGTGGGGGCTTGGGGGCGGCTGCGGGGGTGCGGAGGCGGCGGAAGGCGGGCCCGAACAGGCGGCGGACGAGCTCGGGCCAGCGGCCGAGGCGGCCGAAGATGACGACCAGGAGCGCCACCACGAGCCCGTCGTAGATGTATGCGGCCCAGACGTAGTTCATCTGGTCGCCGCCGGCCTCACGCCAGGAATCCGGCGTGAAGAACAGCAACGGCAAAAGCCAGTAGTCGCCCAGGTACCCGTTCCACAACAACGACCACAACAGCCACCCGCACAGAAACGAGATCACCGCCCCGCTGACCAGCTGGCGTCCCGGGACCCGGTCCGGCTCCTCCGCGGGGCGGGGGCGGTGCCCGTACGTCCAGACGCCGGGTGCCGCCGCCGGGCGGGGCATGCGGAGCCAGCTCAGGACCGGTGGCTCGGGCGCGCCCGGGCCGGCGGTCGGTGGGAGGGGAGGCACGGCCGGTACCGCCGGCGGGGCGGAGGGCGGTGGCGGTGCGGCGGGCGGGGCCGCGGGACGCGGCACGGTGGGTTCGGTGCGGTGCGCTCCACCCGATGGCTGGGGAGCGGTGTGACGTGCGTCGTGCGTGCCCTCGGTGTCCATCCGGTGCCCCTTGTCCCCCTTGAGCCGTGGCCTGGTGTGCGGTGCGGCGGTGCCGGTGGCCGGCGGTGCCGCGTTGTCATTGTCATGCCCGCGCTGGTGGGCGCCGCTGCCGGGCGCGCCGGCGCTCAATCTACTGGCCGGGAGCCGTCGCTATGTCCGGTGCGGACAACGCAACACGCGCACTTCTCCCGAACGGAACATGCCAGACCCGCTCCCCCGCCCCTAGCCTGCGAGAACAAGACTCAAGACGTCTGTCCGTTCCCGTTCCATCCAGGAGACTGCCATGAGCGAACTGTCCGGAGGCCCCGCCCTTCCCCAGGAGCGTCGCGTCGTCACCGCGATCCCCGGCCCGAAGTCGCAGGAGCTGTGGGCCCGTAAGCAGGCCACGGTGGCCAGTGGCGTCGGCGCCGTGCTCCCCGTCTTCGTGAAGCGTGCGGGTGGCGGCGTCCTGGAGGACGTGGACGGCAACTCCCTGATCGACTTCGGCTCGGGCATCGCGGTGACCTCGGTCGGCAACAGCGCGGAGGCGGTCGTCCGCCGGGCCACCGCGCAGCTCGCCGACTTCACCCACACCTGTGTGATGGTGACCCCCTACGAGCCCTACATCGAGGTCTGTGAGGCGCTGGCCGAGCTGACCCCGGGCGACCACGAGAAGAAGTCGGCGCTGTTCAACTCCGGTGCGGAGGCGGTCGAGAACGCCGTCAAGATCGCGCGGGCGTACACCAAGCGGCAGGCCGTGGTCGTCTTCGACCACGGGTACCACGGCCGGACGAACCTGACGATGGCGCTCACCGCCAAGAACATGCCGTACAAGCACGGCTTCGGCCCGTTCGCGCCCGAGGTCTACCGCGTGCCGCTGGCCTACCCCTACCGCTGGCTGACCGGCCCGGAGAACTGTGCGCAGGAGGCCGCGGAGCAGGCCATCTCGCAGATCACCAAGCAGATCGGCGCCGAGAACGTCGCGGCGATCATCATCGAGCCGGTGCTCGGCGAGGGCGGCTTCATCGAGCCGGCCAAGGGCTTCCTGCCCGCCATCGCGAACTTCGCGAAGGAGAACGGCATCGTCTTCGTCGCGGACGAGATCCAGTCCGGCTTCTGCCGTACGGGCCAGTGGTTCGCCTGTGAGGACGAGGGCATCGTGCCCGACCTGATCACCACCGCGAAGGGCATCGCCGGCGGTCTGCCGCTGGCGGCCGTGACCGGCCGCGCGGAGATCATGGACGCCGCGCACGCGGGCGGCCTGGGCGGCACCTACGGTGGTAACCCGGTGGCCTGCGCCGCGGCGCTCGGCTCGATCGAGACCATGCGCGAGCAGGACCTCAACGGCAAGGCCAAGCGCATCGAGGAGGTCATGAAGGGCCGCCTCGTCGCGATGCAGGAGAAGTACGACATCATCGGCGAGGTCCGCGGCCGCGGCGCCATGATCGCGATCGAGCTGGTCAAGCCCGGTTCGAAGGAGCCGAACGCGGAGGCCACCGGCGCGCTCGCCAAGGCGTGCCACCAGGAGGGCCTGCTCGTCCTGACGACCGGTACGTACGGCAACGTGCTGCGCTTCCTGCCGCCGCTGGTCATCGGCGAGGACCTGCTCAACGAGGGCCTGGACATCCTTGAGGCGGCGTTCGCGAAGATCTGATCCGCCCGGGAGTCGATCCCGCCAGGAGTGAGCGGCCCGCGGCCTGTCCGCGGGCCGCTTTCCGTTGTCCGGACGGGCCGCTTCCCCTTGCCTTTCCCTTGCCCCGCTTTCCCTGGGCAGCTGGCCCCGGACAGGCTTTCCCAAGCGGGTCGCCGCAGGTGGTGGCCGTCGGTGGCGAGCCCGGCCCGATCACCCCCTTCCCGGTGGACGCGCGTAGCTGGAGGCGCCGAGTGAAGAAGATGTGGGGGGCCGATGGCGGGCGGGTGATGCGGCTGTCCGGTGCGCTCCCGGTGCCGTACGGTTTCTGCAGATGAGAGAAACACCCCGCCCGCAGGGGACTGCGGGCGACGCCCGGTCGGCGCTTCCCCGGCTCCGGCCAGGCCGTGCCCTCGCGCACAAAGCCGGTCCTCCTCGCGAGAGGGGCTCCGGGAATCCTCACCGATCGGATGTCCGCCCGCCCCATACCCCCCGGGGCGCGCGGGACACCGGTCAGCGCGGCCGCCTCGGAACCACCCCCCCTGTTCCGAGGCGGCCGAACCTTTTCCCGGGCCTGTTCACCACCTGGTCCGTGATGCTCCTCTGCGCGCTGCTGTTCGCCGTGCTCACCTGGCAGGTGGCGGCGCACGGTCCGCTGCGGGCGTACGACGAGCGGCTCGGGCGTGGTATCGCCGGTGCTCGCGAAATCCCCTCCCCCGTCGCCGGGTTCTTCGCCGATCTCGGCAACACGGTCGTGGCGTTGCCCTTGTTGCTGGGGATCATGGGGCTGGTGGTGGTCCTGGCGTGGGTCGGGTGGCGGTCACGACGGTGGGCCGGGGCGACCGGCGGTCCGCCCGGGCGGTGGTGGCTGCCGCCGCTGGCCGCCGGGCTCGCGCTCGCCGCGGTACCCGCGCTCGTCGTCCCGCTCAAACTGTGGCTCGCCCGGCCGGGCCCGCCGCAGATGGCCGGCGGTGGCCAGGACGGCTTCTTCCCGTCGGGCCATGCCGCCACGGCGGCGGTCGCCTACGGGGTGGCCGCGTTGTTGCTGGTCCGCGGGCCGGGGCGCGCGACGGGGCCCGGCACGGGCCGGGCCGGCCGCAGGAACCGGGGGCTGCTTTCCGTGGCGGTGGCCACTGCGGCCGTGCTGCTCAACCTCGGTGTCGGCGTGGGGCTGGTGCGCCGCGGCTATCACTGGCCGCTGGACGTCCTCGGCAGCTGGTGCCTGGCCGGGGTGGTGCTCGCCCTCTGGTGCGCCGTCTGCGACCGCTGGGCGCCGGAGGTCACCGCCTCCTCCGCACCCGTCAGCGCTCCCACCGGCGGATAGGAAGCGGATCAGGAAGGGGCGGACTGAAGTCGTCCGCCCGCCCCCGTAGCGCCCCCCTGTCAACCTCAGCTGTCGAAGCCCAGCCCCACCTTGTCCATCGCCTTCAGCCACAGGTTGCGGCGTCCGCCGTGGTTGTCGGCGCGGGTCATCGACCACTGGGTGATGCCGATGCCGGCCCAGCGCAGCGGCTCGGGCGGGAAGGGCAGCGGCTTGCTGCGGACCATCTCCAGCTCGGTGCGCTCGGTGCGTTCGCCGGCGAGCAGGTCGAGCATCACATCGGCGCCGAAGCGGGTGGCGCCCACGCCGAGGCCGGTGTAGCCGGCGGCGTAGGCGACCCGGCCGGCGTGGGCGGTGCCGAAGAACGCCGAGAAGCGGGCGCAGGTGTCGATCGCGCCGCCCCAGGTGTGGGTGAAGCGCAGGCCCTCCAACTGCGGGAAGCAGCGGAAGAAGTGCCGGGCGAGCTTCTCGTACGTCTCCGGGTGGTGGTCGTACTCGGCGCGGACGCCGCCGCGGTAGCGGTAGACGATGTCGTAGCCGCCCCACAGGATGCGGTTGTCGGCGGTGATGCGGAAGTAGTGGAAGTGGTTGTTGGAGTCGGAGAGGCCCTGGCGGTTCTTCCAGCCGATGGCGGCCAGTTGCTCGTCGCTCAGCGGCTCGGTCATCAGCGCGTGGTCGTAGACCGGGACGATGTACGGGCGGATCCGCTTGACCAGGGACGGGAAGGCGTTGGTGCCGAGCGCGACATGGCGGGCGAAGATCCGGCCGTACGGGGTGCGGACGGCCATGCCCAGGCCCTCGGAGGCGAGCGCGGTGGCGCGGGTGCGCTCGTAGATGCGCACGCCGAGGCCCAGGCAGGCCTGCTTCAGGCCCCAGGCGAGCTTGGCCGGGTTGACCATGGCGACGCCGTCGCGGTCCCACAGGCCGGCCCGGAAGGTGGGCGAGTCGACCTCGGCGCGCAGTTCGTCCTCGTCGAGGAAGGTGTGCCGGTCCAGGCCGAGCTTCGCGGCGTCCTCGGCGGCCTCCTGGAGCTCGGCGATCTGGTGCGGCTCGGTGGCGATGTCGATCTCGCCGGTGCGCTCGAAGTCGCAGTCGATGTCGTAGCGGGCCACCGCCTCCCCGATGGCGTCGAGGTTGCGGATGCCGAGTTCTTCGAGCTTGGCGAGTTCGCCGGGCCAGCGGGCCAGTCCGTTGCCGAGGCCGTGGGTGAGGGAGGCGGCGCAGAAGCCGCCGTTGCGTCCGGAGGCGGCCCAGCCGATCTCGGCGCCTTCGACGAGCACGACCTCGCGCTGCGGGTCGCGCTCCTTGGCGAGCAGTGCGGTCCACAGGCCGGAGTAGCCGCCGCCGACGACCAGCAGGTCGCAGTTCTCGTCGCCGACGAGGGCGGGCTGCGCGGCGGGGCGGGCGGGGTCGTCCAGCCAGAAGGGCGTGGGGGCGGCGTCCGCGAGCGCGTGGACGGGGGACGGGGCGTTCATGGCAGCTCGTGCCATGGTTCTCAGCTCCTCTAGCTCCTCTTACGGCGTTTGCCGGCCAGTTGGCCGACCACTACGCACACCACGGCGACCAGGAACATCGCCGTACCGATGACATTGATCTGAACGGGTGTGCCCCGCTGTGCCGATCCCCAGACGAACATCGGGAAGGTCACGGTGGAGCCGGCGTTGAAGTTGGTGATGATGAAGTCGTCGAAGGAGAGCGCGAAGGAGAGCAGGGCGCCGGACGCGATGCCGGGCGCGGCGATCGGCAGCGTCACCCGCAGGAAGGTCTGCGTGGGCGAGGCGTAGAGGTCCTGGGCGGCCTGTTCGAGCCGCGGGTCCATGCTCATCACGCGGGCCTTGACGGCGGTGACGACGAAGCTCAGGCAGAACATGATGTGGGCGATGAGGATCGTCCAGAAGCCGAACTGGATGCCCATGTTGAGGAAGAGGGTCGCCAGCGAGGCGGCCATGACGACCTCGGGCATGGCCATCGGCAGGAAGATCAGGGTGTTGACGCCGGCCCGGGCGCGGAAGCGGTAGCGGGCCAGCGCGAACGCGATCATCGTGCCGAGGACGGTCGCGCCGACCGTGGCCCATACGGCGATCTGCAGGCTGAGGCCCAGCGAGCCGCACAGGTCGGCGACTCCGCAGGGGTCGGTCCAGGCGTCCGTGGAGAACCGCTGCCACTGGTAGTTGAAGCGGCCGTTGGGCTTGTTGAACGAGAAGACCATCACGACGAGGTTGGGCAGGATGAGGTAGCCCAGGGTGCCCAGCCCCGCGAGGGTGATGATGTTGCGGCGCAGCCAGCGCAGGCCCTTGTTGGGCGTGCGGCCGTTCGTGGGCGCCGTGGTTGCCGTGCTCGTGGCCGTGGTGGCCGTGGTGCTTGTCGCCGCCATCAGACCAGATCCTCCGTCCCGGACTTGCGGATGTAGATCGTGACCATGGCGAGGATGGCCGCCATGAGGATGAAGGAGAGGGCGGCGGCGGTCGGGTAGTCCAGGACGCGCAGGAACTGCGACTGGATGACGTTGCCGATCATCTTCTGGTCGGTGGAGCCCAGCAGTTCGGCGTTGATGTAGTCACCGGCGGCCGGGATGAAGGTGAGCAGGGTGCCCGCGACGACGCCGGGCATCGACAGCGGGAAGGTCACCCGGCGGAAGGTGGTGGCCGGGCGGGCGTAGAGATCGCCGGCCGCCTCGTGCAGCCGCGGGTCGATCCGCTCCAGCGAGGTGTAGAGCGGCAGGACCATGAACGGCAGGAAGTTGTACGTCAGTCCGCAGACCACCGCGAGCGGGGTGGCCAGCACCCGGTGTCCCTCGGTGATGCCCAGCGCGCTGGTGACGTCGAGGAGGTGCAGCGAGTTCAGGGCGGCGACGACCGGTCCGCCGTCGGCCAGGATCGTCTTCCAGGCCAGCGTGCGGATCAGGAAGCTGGTGAAGAACGGGGCGATGACCAGGATCATCACGACGTTGCGCCAGCGGCCCGCCTTGAAGGCGATCAGGTACGCCAGCGGGTAACCCAGGAGCAGGCAGAGCGCGGTGGCGATGCCGGCGTAGCCGACCGAGCGGACGAACTGCGGCCAGTATTCGCCCAGTGCGTCCCAGTAGGTGGCGAAGTGCCAGGTGACCTTGAAGCCCTCTTCGAGGGAGCCGGTCTGGATGGAGGTCGACGCCTGGTAGACGAGCGGGGCGGCGAAGAAGACGATCAGCCACAGGATGCCGGGCAGCAGCAGCCAGTAGGGCACCAGCCGTTTGCGGGCCGGGGTCTTGCGCACCTCCAGGGGTGCGGTGCTCTGCTCCTGTGGTGGCGCGGGGGCTTCGGTGGTGGTCACGCGGCCTCCTCGTCGAGGTCCGCGCCGGCCTGGATGTCCTGGGTGGCGTCCAACCCGAAGGTGTGCGCCGGGCTCCAGTGCAGCACGGTCTCCGCGCCGGGGACGAGCCTGCCGTCGCGCTCGATGTTCTGCTCGTAGACGGCGAGTTCGCCCAGGCCCGGAACGTCGACGACGTACTGCGTGGAGACGCCGATGAAGCTGGCGTTTTTGATGCGGCCGGGCAGCCGGTTGTGGCCCTCGGTGATGGACCCGGCGTCGTCGGCGTGCCGCAGGGCGACCTTCTCGGGCCGGACGCCGGCCAGCACCTTCTCGCCCGTGCGGGCCGAGGCGCTGCATCGGGCGGCGGGCATCCGGAGCTTGGCGTCCGCGGCCTTGAGCAGCAGTTCGTCGCCGCCGGCCTCGACGACCTCGGCCTCGATGAGGTTGGAGGTGCCCAGGAAGTTGGCGACGAAGGTGGTGGCGGGGTTCTCGTAGAGGTCGGCGGGGGCGCCGAGTTGCTCGACCCGGCCGCCGTTCATCACGGCCACGGTGTCGGCCATCGTCATGGCCTCTTCCTGGTCGTGGGTGACGTGTACGAAGGTGATGCCGACCTCGGTCTGGATGCGCTTGAGCTCCAGTTGCATCTGGCGGCGCAGCTTGAGGTCGAGGGCGCCCAGCGGCTCGTCGAGGAGCAGCACCTGCGGGTGGTTGATCAGCGCACGGGCGACCGCGACGCGCTGCTGCTGGCCGCCGGAGAGCTGCTGCGGCTTGCGGCGCGCCATCGGGCCGAGCTGGACCAGGTCGAGCATCTCCTCGACCTGCTTCTTGACGGACTTGATGCCGCGGCGGCGGAGTCCGAAGGCGACGTTCTCGTAGATGTCGAGGTGCGGGAAGAGCGCGTAGTTCTGGAAGACGGTGTTGACCTGGCGCTTGTAGGGCGGCAGGACGGTGACGTCCTGGCCCGCGAGTTCGACGGTCCCGGTGGTGGGCTCCTCCAGGCCGGCGATCATCCGCAGGGTGGTGGTCTTGCCGCAGCCGGAGGCGCCCAGCAGCGCGAAGAAGGAGCCCGCGGGGACGGTCAGGTCGAGCGGATGGACGGCGGTGAAGGAGCCGTAAATCTTGCTTATCCCTTGGAGGCGGACGTCGCCGCCGCTGCTCTGGGGGGTCGCGGTCTTGGTCATGTCGGTCGTCCCGTGGGTCGGTGGGCGAAACGGCTCGGGGGCGGGCCCGGTGCGTGGTGGGGTCAGGCGCCGGTGAGGTCGGAGAACTTCTGGCTGAACGCCTTGTTCTCCTTGGCGGTCAGCGCGCGGAAGGAGTGGGACCTGGCGGCCATTTCCTTGTCCGGCAGGATCAGCGGGTTGTCCGCCGCCTTCTTGTCGATCTTGGCGAGTTCCTCGCGGACGCCGTCGACCGGGCAGACGTAGTTGATGTACGCCGCGAGCTGCGCCGCCACCTTCGGCTCGTAGAAGTAGTCGATGAGCCGTTCGGCGTTTTCCTTGTGGCGGGCCTTGTTCGGCACCATCAGGTTGTCGGTGGACGTCATGTAGCCGCTCTTGGGGACCACGTACTCGATGTCCGGGTTGTCGCTCTGCAGCTGGACGATGTCGCCCGCCCAGGCCACGCACGCGGCGAGGTCGCCCTTGTCCAGGTCCGTGGTGTAGTCGTTGCCGGTGAAGCGGCGGATCTGCTTGGAGTCGACGCCCTTCTGGAGCCGGGCGATCGCCGCGTCGAAGTCGTCCGCGGTGACCTCCTCGGGCTTCTTGCCCATGTCCAGGAGGGTCAGCCCGATGGAGTCGCGCATCTCGGAGAGGAAGCCGACCCGGCCCTTGAGCTGCGGATCCTCCAGCAGCTGGCTGACCGAGTCGACCTTCCGGCCGCCGGTGGCCTTCTTGTTGTACGCGATGATCGCGGGGATGCCCTGCCACACGTAGGAGTGCGCCCGGCCGGGGTCCCAGGCGGGGTCGCGGAACTGCGCCGAGAGGTTGGCGTAGGCGTGCGGCAGATTGGCCGGGTCCAGCTTCTGGATCCAGCCGAGGGAGATCATCCGTGCGCACATCCAGTCGGTGAGCACGATCAGGTCGCGGCCGGTGTCCTGGCCGGCCGCCAGCTGCGCCTGGACCTTGCCGAAGAACTCGTCGTTGTCGTTGATGTCCTCGGTGTATTTGACGGCGATGCCGGTGCGCCGGGTGAAACGGTCCAGCGTCGGGTGGTGCTTGCCGTCGTCGCTGACGTCCATGTACTCGGTCCAGTTGGAGAAGTTGAGCCGCTTCTCCTTCCGGGAGTGGTCCTGGGACGCCACGGCGTCGGTACGGCCGGCGGGCGGGATGCCGCAGGCCCCCAGGGCGCCCAGGCCGCCGGTGACGGCCGCCATGGCACTGCCCGCGCGCAGCAGCGAGCGGCGGGTCATGGCGAGCCGGCCGTTGGTCGCGCTCCGGCGCACGGCGGCGAGTTCGACCGCCGACAGGGGTTCGGGCTGCTGGTGGTGCTCCATGCGCGGTGCCCTTTCAGGGGTGAGCCCGGCGCTCGGCCGGCGGTGACGGTGCCGTGCGGCCGCTGGCCGCGGGATTGCGCCCGTACGGGCGGGGAACGGGCGGGGCGAGGTGGGGGCTCGCTCCGGGGAGGCGTCCGGGGACCGGTCCGGGGGCCGTACGGACCCCGGTGGTCCCGTCAGGCGCGGTCCCCGAAGATCGTGCGGTGCCAGTCCTTCCTGGCGACCGCGGTGTTGTCGTACATCACGTGCTTGACCTGCGTGTACTCCTCGAAGGAGTAGGCCGACATGTCCTTGCCGAAGCCGGACGCCTTGGCGCCGCCGTGCGGCATCTCGCTGATGATCGGGATGTGGTCGTTGACCCAGACGCAGCCCGCCTTGATCTCGCGGGTGGCGCGGCCGGTGCGGTAGACGTCCCGGCTCCAGGCGGAGGCGGCCAGCCCGTACGGGGTGTCGTTGGCCAGGGCGATGCCCTCGTCGTCGCTGTCGAAGGGCAGCACGACCAGCACCGGGCCGAAGATCTCGGACTGCACGACCTCGCTGTCCTGGGCGGCGCCGGCGATCAGCGTGGGCAGGTAGTACGCGCCCTTGGCCAGCTCGCCCTGGGGGGCCGCGCCGCCGGTGACGACGGTGGCGTAGTCGCGCGCCCGGTCGACGAAGGCGGCCACCCGGTCACGCTGGGTGTGCGAGATCAGCGGGCCCAGGTCGGTGGACGGGTCGAAGGGGTCGCCGAGCCGTACGGTCGCCATGAGGTCCGCGACGCCGCTGACGAAGGCGTCGTAGAGCGGGCGCTGGACGTAGGCGCGGGTGGCGGCGGTGCAGTCCTGGCCGGTGTTGATCAGCGCTCCGGCGACCGCTCCGTGGACGGCCGCCTCCAGGTCCGCGTCGTCGAACACGACGAACGGGGCCTTGCCGCCGAGTTCGAGGTGGAGGCGCTTGACGGTTCCGGTGGCGATCTCGGCGACGCGCTTGCCGACGGCGGTCGAGCCGGTGAAGGAGGTCATCGCGACGGTGCGGTGGCCCACCAGGTGCTCACCGGCGTCCCGGCCGGCCCCGGAGACGATGTTGAGCACTCCGTCGGGCAGCCCCGCGCGCTGGGCTGCCTGCGCGAAGAGCAACGAGGTCAGCGGGGTGATCTCGGCCGGCTTCAGGACGATGGTGTTGCCCGCGGCGATGGCCGGCAACACCTTCCACGCGGCCATCTGGAGCGGATAGTTCCAGGGCGCGATGGAACCGACGACGCCGATGGGCTCGCGGCGGATCACGGAGGTGTGGTCGGCGCTGTATTCGCCGGCCGCCTTGCCCTCCAGATGGCGGGCCGCACCGGCGAAGAATGCGGCATTGTCGATCGAACCCGGCACATCGAACTCATTGCTGAGCTTGATCGGCTTTCCGCAGTTCAGTGATTCGGCGAAGGCGAGATCGGCGGCGTCCTCGGCGAGCGCGGCGGCGAAGCGGTGGAGGGTGTCGGAGCGCTCGCCGGGCGTGGCCCCGGCCCACTCCGGAAAGGCCCGTCCGGCCGCCTCGACGGCCGCGTCGACATCGGCCGTACCTGCGAGTTCGTAGCGGTACACCGTCTCACCGGTCGCCGGGTCCACGACCTCCTGGCTGCGGCCGGAGGTGCCGCTCCGGAGGCTGCCCGCAATGAATTGCGCGCCCTGGGCGAATCGCTCGGTGACGTCGAATCGGTGATCCATGGTGCTCTCCTCCGCCGGGCGCCGGGGCGGCTCCGCGGCACTGCCTGGCGTAGCTATTTCCGGAATCGATGGCCGATCTTGACAGAGTAGAACAGCCTCAACAAGGGATTCCGTTGTTGCCTTTTGGTTACGCGACGAATTCTGCGATTTCTGCGGTGCGGACCCCGACACGTTGTCAGTGCCCGCTGACAGAATCCCGGCATGATGCACGACAGCACGGGGAGTGATCCGGGGCGGGCCCCCGGGATCGCCGGGGGGATCATGGGCGGGCGCGCCGCGGACGGGCCGCGCTCGGTCGAGGAACTGCGCCGGGAGACATCCGCCAGCAAGCGTCCGAAATACGTCTTTTTCTGGGGGCACCGCCCGCATCGCGACGGCGGCCTGAGCCCGAGCTGCTTCAGCCAGTGGTGGCCGGCCCCCTTCACGGTCGACGGGACCACCTACGCCACCGCCGAGCACTGGATGATGGCCGGCAAGGCCCGGCTCTTCGGCGACGCGGAGGCGGAGCGGCAGGCCGTCGCGGCCGGCCACCCCAAGCAGGCCAAGGACGCCGGCCGGAAGGTCCGGGGCTTCGACGAGGAGGCCTGGCGGCGCCACCGCTTCGCCCTGGTCGTCGAGGGCAGCCTGCACAAATTCGGCCAGGACCCCGCCCTGCGGGACTTCCTGCTGGGCACGAACTCCCGGGTCCTGGTCGAGGCCAGCCCGCTGGACCGCATATGGGGCATCGGCCTGGCCGCCGACGACGAACGCGCCGCGGCCCCGGAGCGCTGGCGCGGGCTGAACCTGCTGGGCTTCGCCCTGATGGAGGCCCGCCAGCGGCTGCGCGAGGACGCGGCGGCGTAGCGGGCGGGGCGCCCCCGAGGGCAGCCCCCTGGCCCGTCACCCGCCCGGCATAGCATGACGGGGCCGACCGGGCCGTTCCGCTCATCCCGCCCATCCCTGACCAGGAGGATCCGTTGTCCGATCTCGATGCCTTCATCGCGGGCCTGCCCAAGGCGGAGCTGCACGTCCACCACGTCGGCTCGGCCTCGCCGCGGATCGTCTCCGAGCTGGCCGCCCGGCACCCGGACTCCGCCGTCCCCACCGACCCCGAGGCGCTGGCCGACTACTTCACCTTCCGCGACTTCGCGCACTTCATCGAGGTCTACCTCTCCGTCGTGGACCTGATCCGCGACGCCGAGGACGTCCGGCTGCTGACGTACGAGGTCGCCCGGGACATGGCGCGCCAGCAGATCCGCTACGCCGAGCTGACCATCACGCCGTTCAGCTCCACCCGCCGCGGCATCCCCGACGCCGCGTTCGTCGAGGCCATCGAGGACGCCCGGAAGTCCGCGGAGTCCGAGCTGGGCGTGGTGCTCCGCTGGTGCTTCGACATCCCCGGCGAGGCCGGTCTGGAGGCCGCCGAGGAGACCGCCCGGATCGCCTGCGACCTGCAGCCCGAGGGACTGGTGTCGTTCGGGCTCGGCGGACCCGAAATCGGCGTCCCGCGCCCGCAGTTCAAGCCGTACTTCGACCGCGCGATCGCCGCCGGACTGCACTCCGTACCGCACGCCGGCGAGACCACCGGCCCCGGCACGATCTGGGACGCGCTCCGCGACCTCCGCGCCGAGCGCATCGGGCACGGCACCAGCGCGACCCAGGACCCCGCGCTGCTCGCCCATCTCGCCGAGCACCGCATACCGTTGGAGGTCTGCCCCACCTCCAACATCGCCACCCGCGCGGTCCGCACCCTGGACGAGCACCCGATCAAGGAGATGGTCGACGCGGGCGTCCTGGTCACCATCAACAGCGACGACCCGCCGATGTTCGGCACCGACCTCAACACCGAATACGCCGTCGCCGCCCGGCTGTTGGGCCTGGACGCCGCCGGGCTGGCCGCCCTGGCCAAGAACGGCGTCGAGGCCTCCTTCATGGACGCCCCGGCCAAGGCCCGGCTGGCCGCCGAGATCGACGCGTACACCGCCTCCTGGCGCGGCTGAACGGCACCTCCGGCCGCCGACCGGCGGCGTTCCCCCGCGGGGACGCCGCCGTCATCGGCGACACAACGACCGGATCTGCCCGCGTCATATCCGGCCAATCGCCTTATCCTGCCCTCCTGACGAAGAGTCATACGGTGCAGGAGGTCGCGTGCCCGGCTCACGAGGCGATGCGGATGATCCCCAGGACGGCACGGACCACTCGGGACCGGGCCCGCGTACGGCCCCGCCCGTCGAGCGCTCGTGGCTGAAGCGGCACGGCCCCGAGACGCTGATCGGTTCGGTGATCGTGGCCGCGGTGACCACCGTGCTGACCGTGGCGATCCCGCTGCTCGCGGGCGGTGAACGGGACGACGACCGCGGCGGCGGGGCCGGTCCCGCCGTCCCGTCCGCCGTCACGGCCGCGACCGAGCCCCCGACCTGCACGATGATCGAATGCGACGGCCTCGACCCCAAGGACACCCACTGCGACCGGGGCGCGGTCACCCTGGCCCGGGAGCTGGCCGGGAGCATGCAGGTCTCGGTCCGCTACAGCCCCGGCTGCCGCACGGTCTGGGGCAAGCTGGTCGGCGCCGAGGAGGGCGACACGATCGAGATCGCCACCTCCCCGACCAAGAAGGAACGAAAAGCGGTACACACCGGGCACACCCAGTACACGGCCATGCTCCCGGCCGGCAGGACGTTCTCCGCCCAGGCCGTCGGCACCAGCCTCAAGGGCCAGCCCTCCCACGACCTCCCGCCGGGCAACCAGGTGCGCATCGGAGCCGGCCAGAACGACATCCCGCCGCTCTAGACGCCGCCCGCACCGCGCTCCGCACCCCTCCCTACAGCCCCACGATCCCGTTCCACTCCTTCGCGAACTCGGTCCGCTCCTTGGACGTGATGTCCCGGGCGATGGCCAGCCGCTTGCGCATCGCGTCATCGGGGAAGATCAGCGGGTCCTCGGCGAGCGCGGCCCGCTCCTTGTCCTTGGAGGAGGCCAGCACGTCGCGCGCGGCCGGTACGGGACAAACGTAATTGACCCAGGCGGCCAGGTCCGCGGCGACCTCCGGCGCGTAGTAGTAGTCGATCAGTCGCTCCGCGTTGCGCTTGTGGTCGGCGAGGTTGGGGATCATCAGGCTCTCCGCCCACAATTCGGCGCCCTCCTGGGGCACCACGAACTCGATGTCCGGGTTGTCCGCCTGGAGCTGGATCACATCGCCCGAGTAGGCCTGGGCGGCGAGCACGTCCCCCGAGTCGAGGTCCTTGATGTAGTCGTTGCCGGTGAAGCGCCGGATGTGGCCCTTGTGGACCAGGCCGCGGATCTGGTCGGTCATCCGGTAGAAGTCGTCCGCCGTCCAGCGGGTGATGTCGGCCCCGTTCCCCTGCATGAGCAGGGCGAACGCCTCGTCGAGCCCCGAGAGCAGGGTGATCCGGCCGCGCAGATCGGGCTTCCAGAGGTCCGAGGTGTGCTTGATCTCCCGGCCGAGCTTCTTGCGGTTGTAGGCGATGCCGGTGATCCCGGACTGCCAGGGCACCGAGTGCAGCCGGCCGGGGTCGAAGTGCGGGGTGCGCAGCAGCGGGTCGAGGTATTTGGCGACATTCGGCTGGGCGGCGCGGTCCATCTTCTGCACCCACCCGAGCCGGACGAACCGCGCGCACATCCAGTCGCTGATGACGATCAGGTCGCGGCCGGTGCTCTGGTGGTTCATCAACGCCGGGCTGATCTTGCCGAAGAACTCGTCGTTGTCGTTGATCTCCTCGGTGTACGTGACGGAGATCCCGGTGCGCCGCTGGAACGCGTCGAGGGTGGGGCGCCGCTCCTTGTCGTGGTCGTCGACGTCGATGTAGAGCGGCCAGTTGGCGAAGACGACCTTCCGGTCCCGCCCGGAACGGTCCGGGCCCCCGCGGTCCGCGGCCTCGACGTACGCGGGCGGCACCCCGCATCCGGTCAGGGCGGCCAGCGCTCCCGTCACACCCGTTGCGCCCATGCCCCGAAGCAGCGCCCGCCGCGAAAGATCAGCCATGGCGAGCACTCTCACGTGCCGCGGGCGGAGGCGGCAAGCGACAGAGCGTCAGTTGCCGGGCCTCCGCCCGCGACGGTGTGTCGAGCGTTCCGTGCCGCTCGACGGTGGGGATCCCCCGGGTCGGCCGGTCAGGCCGGCCGGTCCGCTCAGTCGTTGAGCGAGGTCATCACGTGCTTGATCCGGGTGTAGTCGTCGAACCCGTAGGCCGAGAGGTCCTTGCCGTAACCGGACTTCTTGAATCCGCCGTGCGGCATCTCGGCGACCAGCGGGATGTGGGTGTTGATCCACACACAGCCGAAGTCGAGGCTCTTGGACAGCCGCATGGCTCGGGCGTGGTCCTTGGTCCACACCGAGGACGCCAGCGCGTACTCGACGCCGTTGGCCCACGCCACCGCCTGCTTCTCGTCGGAGAAGGACTGGACGGTGATGACCGGGCCGAACACCTCCTGCTGGACGATCTCGTCGTCCTGCTGGAGACCGGAGACGACGGTCGGGGCGAAGAAGTAGCCCTTCTCGCCGACCTGCTCGCCGCCCGCCTCGATCTTGGCGTGCGCGGGCAGCCGCTCGATGAAGCCCTTGACCTGCTTGAGCTGGTTGGCGTTGTTCAACGGGCCGTAGAGCACGTCCTCGTCGTCGATCGCACCGGTCTTGGTCTCCGCGGCCTTCTTGGCGAGCGCGGCCACGAACTCGTCGTGGATGGACTCCTGGACGAGCACGCGGGTGGCGGCCGTACAGTCCTGGCCGGCGTTGAAGTAACCGGCGACCGCGATGTCCTCGACGGCCTTGGCGATGTCGGTGTCCTCGAAGACGACGACCGGGGCCTTGCCACCGAGCTCCAGGTGGACCCGCTTGAGGTCCTTGGAGGCGGACTCGGCGACCTGCATACCGGCGCGCACCGAGCCGGTGATCGAGGCCATCGCCGGGACCTCGTGCTCGACCATCAGGCGGCCGGTCTCGCGGTCACCGCAGATGACGTTGAACACGCCGCGCGGGTGGCCCAGCTCGTCCAGCACGCTGCCGATGATGTCGGCGATCAGGACCGTCGAGGCGGGGGTGGTGTCGGACGGCTTGATGACGACGGTGTTGCCCGCGGCCATGGCCGGGGCGAACTTCCAGACGGCCATCATCATCGGGTAGTTCCACGGCGCGACCTGGGCGCAGACGCCCACCGGCTCGCGGCGGATGATGGACGTGAAGCCGTCCATGTACTCGCCGGCCGCGCGGCCCTCCAGCATCCGGGCGGCACCCGCGAAGAAACGGATCTGGTCCACCATCGGCGGGATTTCCTCGGAGCGGACGAGCGCGATCGGCTTGCCGCAGTTCTCGGACTCGGCGGCGATCAGCTCCTCGGCGCGCTCCTCGAAGCGGTCCGCGATCTTGAGCAGTACCTTCTGCCGCTCGGCGGGGATCAGGTCACGCCATACGGGAAAAGCAGCCTCGGCCGCGGCCATCGCCGCGTCCACGTCGGCGGCACCCGAGAGAGGGGCGGTGGCGTATGCCTCACCCGTCGCGGGATTGACCACCTCCGTGGTCCGCCCGTCGGCGGCGTCCCGGAACTCCCCGTCGATGTAGTTGCGCAGACGACGCAGTGCGGTGGTCACTGTGCGCCCCCTTCAGTCAGATGTCCGGTCATTGGGAACCACTGTCCGGTGGTTAGGCACCACCCTAGCCGCGGAACCCACGTTTTCAACACACCCGCCACTCGGGAACAACGGAATCAGTGAAATTCTGACCGCGACACGACTAATTTCATCGATTTGGGGTTGCAAGACTGTCGAGGCTCGTGCACAGTGAGGGACGTGGCCACTCGTGACAGAAACGGCACTCCGTCGATCGACTCCGTCTCCCTGGCGATCATCGAGCAGCTCCAGGAGGACGGGCGCCGTCCGTACGCCGCGATCGGCAAGGCCGTAGGCCTGTCCGAGGCGGCCGTGCGCCAGCGCGTACAGAAACTGCTCGACCAAGGCGTGATGCAGATCGTCGCGGTCACCGACCCCCTCACGGTCGGTTTCCGTCGGCAGGCAATGGTCGGCATCAACGTCGAGGGTGACCTCGACCCCGTGGCCGACGCCCTGACGACCATGGAGGAGGTCGAGTACGTCGTCATGACGGCAGGCTCCTTCGATCTCATCATCGAGATCGTCTGCGAGGACGACGACCACCTTCTGGAAATGATCAACAAGCGGATCCGCACGCTTCCCGGCGTTCGATCCACCGAGAGCTTCGTGTACCTCAAGCTCCGGAAGCAGACCTACACCTGGGGAACGAGATAGCAATGAGCGCCGACCTCTCCAAGACGGCGTACGACCACCTGTGGATGCACTTCACCCGCATGTCGTCGTACGAGAACTCTCCCGTGCCCACGATCGTGCGCGGTGAGGGCACCAACATCTACGACGACAAGGGCAAGCGCTACATCGACGGCCTCGCCGGCCTCTTTGTGGTCAACGCCGGACACGGCCGGGTCGAGCTCGCCGAGACCGCCTACAAGCAGGCGCAGGAACTGGCCTTCTTCCCCGTGTGGTCCTACGCCCACCCCAAGGCCGTCGAGCTGGCCGAGCGCCTGGCCCAGCACGCCCCGGGCGACCTGAACAAGGTCTTCTTCACCACCGGTGGCGGCGAGGCCGTCGAGACCGCCTGGAAGCTGGCCAAGCAGTACTTCAAGCTCACCGGCAAGCCCACCAAGCACAAGGTCATCTCGCGTGCGGTCGCCTACCACGGCACCCCGCAGGGCGCCCTGTCGATCACCGGCCTGCCGGGCCTGAAGGCCCCCTTCGAGCCGCTGGTCCCCGGCGCGCACAAGGTGCCGAACACCAACATCTACCGCGCCCCGATCTTCGGTGACGACCCGGAGGCCTTCGGCCGCTGGTGCGCCGACCAGATCGAGCAGCAGATCCTCTTCGAGGGCCCCGAGACCGTCGCGGCAGTCTTCCTGGAGCCGGTGCAGAACGCCGGTGGCTGCTTCCCGCCGCCGCCCGGCTACTTCCAGCGGGTCCGCGAGATCTGCGACCAGTACGACGTGCTGCTCGTCTCCGACGAGGTCATCTGCGCCTTCGGCCGCCTCGGCACGATGTTCGCCTGCGACAAGTTCGGCTACGTCCCGGACATGATCACCTGCGCCAAGGGCATGACCTCGGGCTACTCCCCGATCGGCGCCTGCATCATCTCCGACCGCCTGGCCGAGCCGTTCTACAAGGGCGACAACACCTTCCTGCACGGCTACACCTTCGGTGGCCACCCGGTCTCCGCGGCCGTCGGTATCGCCAACCTCGACATCTTCGAGCGGGAGGGCCTCAACAAGCACGTCCTCGACAACGAGGGCAACTTCCTGAGCACCCTGCAGAAGCTGCACGACCTGCCGATCGTCGGCGACGTCCGCGGCAACGGCTTCTTCTACGGCATCGAGCTCGTCAAGGACAAGGCCACCAAGGAGTCGTTCAACGACGAGGAGACCGAGCGCGTCCTCTACGGCTACCTCTCCAAGGCCCTGTACGACAACGGTCTCTACTGCCGGGCCGACGACCGTGGCGACCCGGTCATCCAGCTGGCCCCGCCGCTGATCGCCGATCAGTCGGTCTTCGACGAGATCGAGCAGATCCTGCGCGCGGTCCTCACCGAGGCCTGGACCAAGCTCTGATCATCGCGTCACCTCCTGTTTCGCTGATGCGGAGCTCACAGATACACAACTGAACACCCAGCGGCTCAGATTCACTCACTTCAAGCCATACGAGTGAATCTGGGCCGTTGTGCTGCCAAGCGGCGAATACCGGGGGTCAGCAATCCTTACCGTGCTAGTGACCGATACCCTCCATGGTCGTTCACCCGCTCGGGGGAACGAATCGACGCGAACGAGCAAGAGGTGCGCAGATGGTGGCCCCGCCTGACAACGACGTTCTCTGGGCCCGCGGCCTGCATCACACGTACGGTGGGACCACCGCCCTCGCCGGCATCTCGCTCGGCGTCCGCGAGGGCGAGATCCTCGCCGTCAACGGCCCGCGCGGCAGCGGTAAGACCACTCTCCTGAAGTGCCTCTCCGGTCAACTCGTCCCCACCGAGGGCGAGGTCTGGTTCAACAGCGCCCCCGTGCACACCCTCTCCTCGCCCAGCCGCGAACGGCTGCGTCTCGACCGGTTCGGCTGGATCGACACCGAACCTCACCTCGTTCCCGAACTCACCGCCTGGGAGAACGCCGCCCTCCCCCTGCTGCTGCGCGGCACCGGCGCCCGCTCCGCGAAGCACACCGCGATCGAATGGCTCGACCGCCTCGACGTCGGCATGTGCGCCCGCCGCCGCCCCGCCCAGCTCGACCAGTCCCAGCGGCAGCGCGTCGCCATCGCCCGCGCCCTCGCCACCACCCCGCAGGTGCTCTTCGCCGACGAGCCCACCGCCCCCCTGCACCACGCCGACGGCACCCAGGTCCTGCGCACCCTGACCACCGCGGCCCGCTCGCACCAGATCACCGTGGTCCTGGCAACCCACGAACCGGACATCGGCACCCTCGCCGACCGGTCCGTCGCACTTCTCGACGGCCGCCAGTCGACCGCCGCACCGGCCGGCGCCGGCTCCCCCGATGAGGAAAGCAGGGCAGCGTGCTCGCTCTCCGTCTAGCCCGCGGTTCTCACCCCCTCGTCCTGCTGCGCCGACTCCTCGTGTCCACCGCCGCGGCCGGCACCGGCTTCCTCATGCTGTCCACCATCGGCCACGCCGCCGGCCACCCGGCCGCGGCCGAGGAATCCGTCGTACGGCTGCTGTGGTGCGCCGCCCCGCTCGCCGCCACCGCACAGCTCGCGGTTTCCACGGCCCGCACCGACCCGGCCGCCCGCCTCCAGCGCGGCATGACCGCCGCCGGCCTGGGCCCCCTCCGTCTCACCCTCCTCGCCACCGCTTCCACCGCGCTGACCTGCTTCCTCGGCGTCCTCCTCTCGCTGCTCGTCTTCCTGCGCCTCCGCGGCGACCTCGGCGGCACGGACACCGCCCGCTCCCTCGGCATCGACGCCGACCTGCTGGGCGCCGGCCACCCCCTGCCGCTCGTCGGAGCCCTCCTCCTGCTGGCCCTCGTACCGCTGACCGCGTCCGCCGCGACCGCCGTCTCCCTGCGCCCCCGCGACGACGCCGGGTCACAGGACGCCGAGCCCCGTCCCCGGACCGCCCCGCCGTCCGGTCTCCCCTGGGGCATCGCGCTGGCCGCTGCGGGCCTGGCGATCGAGGCCTACACCAGCCCCGCCTCCAAGGCCCACGGCGGACTGCTCCCCCTGCCCGGCCGGCTGATCGGCAGCCCCCCGGGCGTACTGGGCGGCTGGGCCCTGTCGGCCCTGGGACTCGTCCTGGCCGGCCCCGGACTGGTGCATCTCTGCGGCCGCCTCCTGTGCGCCGGCCGACCCGGCGCCCTGCGCCTCCTCTCCGGACGCGTCCTCCAGGAGGAGTCCCACCGCCTGGGCCGCCCGCTGGGCGTCCTGTGCGCGGTCGCCTCCGCTGCCTACGTCGCCGTCAAGGTCTACGACTCCGTACCCTCCCGTCCTTTCGGTCCCCTCACGGGCGTCGGCGCAACGGTCGTCCTCGCCTGTGTCACCGCCAGCGCCCTGACCGCCGCCCTGGAATCCCGCTCGGCCCGCGCCCGGACCACGGCCGCCCTCCGCCGCTTGGGCGCTTCCGCCTCCGTCCTCCACCGTGCCGCCGCTCTCCGCACCCTGGTCCTCTTGATCGTCCTGGTTCCCCTGACCTGGACCGTGGCTGAAATGGCGACGCTGCCGTTGATGCATTGAGCTGGCGGGTGGGCTGCGCAGTGGACTGGGCCTTGAGCTGTGCGATGAGTTGACGGTGAGCTATGCATCGTGTTGGCGGGTGAGCTGGGGGAGCTGTGGGTTGTGCTGGGGGTTGTGCTGTGGTTCAGCTGAGGGGGTAGGGAGTTGGGCGGTGGCTGGGGTGGTGTGTCCAGCTTCTGAGTGGGTCTCCTGAGGCCGGTGCGGGCGGCCTCAGCCAGGTGGTGGCCAGGCTGTTGGTGTCAGGTGGTGGAACCCGCCAGCCAGTTGGCCTGCCTGCGGCGACGTCGGGCGGGCAGGTCGGGCTGGCAGGGCGTGGCGGTGGGTGGTCGGTGGCTGAGGGAGTGCGTCGTAACAGCACGGTGCGTGCACGTATGCCGTACGCATCTGGCCCATACTGCGGTGCGCCTGACGCAGTGCCCGCTGCGGCAGGGCTGGGTAGGGCCCTACTCCCCCTCGAACCGCGTTGCCCAGCTAGGGGCGATGACGGGCCCTTGCCCAACCTGAGTGCGTGCCCGCGGTCAGCGGCGGTCCAGCGCCGTGACCTCCACCTCTATTCGCCAGTCCGGTTGGGCAAGAGCTGACACTTCCAGCAGCGTGTCGGCGGGATAGGGCTCGGACAGGAACTCCTCGCGCAGCGTGATGACATGATCGAGGTGGGCCGCCATGTCCGTCACGAAGATGCCGACCTTGACGACGTCGGCCAGCGAAGCATCCGCCGCGGCCAGGACCCGTTGGACGTTCGCGAAAGCCTGCCGGCCTTGTTCCAGGAAATCGTCCGAGACGGTCCGCCCCTGCTCGTCGATTCCCGCCTGCCCCGAGACGTGGATCAAACCGCCCGCCCTGATGGCCTGTGAGATCTTGTACGGCTCGTACCAGTCCGGCACGGTGGCGATCCGCTCGATCTCGGTCGCGTTCCGCGCCTCGAGTGCCACGTTCTCCGTCGCCATCTTCATCTCCCCCTCGTTCAATGCACACGCATCAGTTGCATGCGCATACATAAGTTTCGGACGCATGTACGCTGCTGTCAAGGGCCCAGCGGAAAAAGGCAGAAGGGGCGGATGGCGATGGACGCGGAGCACTGGGACCGGCTCGGAGCACTGCACACGCGCGTCGAGCAGGAACTGGCAAAAGCCCTGCAGCAGCACCACAGCATCGGACTGTCGGAGTACCGCGCGCTGGCACGGCTGGCAGAGGCAGGCGACGGCGAACTGCGGATGCAGGAACTCGCCGATCTCATCGGCCTCAACCAGAGCTCGGTGAGCCGACTGGCCTCGCGTCTGGAGTCCTCCGGCCTCACCCGCCGCGACCTGTGCCCCGACGACCGGCGCGGTGTGTACAGCGTGATCACCGAGGAAGGCCGCAAGCTGCAGAAGAAGGCACGGCCGACGTACGACGGCGCCCTGCGCGCCGCCCTGGATTCCGCGGCCGCCGACCGTAACCTCCGTCCCCTGGTGGAGTCCCTGCGGCCCTAGCATGTCGGGCGTGCACCGGAATTCAGAGTCCCCAGCGTCCGACCGTCACCCCGAACGCGACCGTGAGATCGAGTCCCTGGAGGAGTTCGACCAGGTCGCCTCCACCAGCAGCCTCGCCGGCTACCGCATCCAGTCGGTCGATCTGACGGACCGTACGTTCGCGCTCCTCAGCACGGACACCACGGAATCCGTGTTTCTCGGCTGCGCCATGGAACCGGACGCGGCGGCCAAGGTCCGGGCCGGCGGCGCCTTGGTCTTCCCGCCCATACCGGACCTGCCGTTCGATCCCTATCGGGGCAGCTTGTACGGGCCGGAGGAGCTTTTCGAGGGGTTGGTCGACGCGGGCTACGACACCACCCCGGACGCGCTCACCTATCACTGGTACCAGGACACCAAATCGGACGGCGACATCTTCGCCTCGATGCTGCGCAGCATCCACGACGACGCCGTCTCCGATGCCCTCGACGAACACCTCGCGGGCGCACAGGTGGTGGGCATCATGGGCGGACATGCGCTGGAGCGCGGGTCCGCAGCCTACGCAGGGGCGGCCCGACTCGGTCGCCGCCTCGCGCGCGACGGCCTGACCGTGGCGACGGGTGGTGGTCCGGGCGCGATGGAGGCCGCGAACCTCGGCGCGTATGCCGCGCCCTTCGAGGACGACATGCTCGATTCCGCTCTGGAGATCCTTTCCAAGGCACCCCACTTCGGCCCGTCGATCACCGACTGGGCGCGTGCCGCCTTCGACGTACGCCGGAGCCGGCCGGGCGGCGGCTCCTCGGTCGGCATCCCGACCTGGTTCTACGGACACGAACCGCCCAATGCCTTTGCGTCCCACATCGCCAAGTACTTCGTCAACGCGGTGCGCGAGGACGGCCTGCTGGCACGCTCGAACGCCGGCGTCGTGTTCCTGCCCGGCGCGGCGGGGACCGTCCAGGAGATCTTCGACAATGCGACGCCGAACTACTACCAGTCGCGGGGTGAGCCAACCCCGATGGTGCTGGTGAACCGCGCGCACTGGACCGAGAAGCTGCCCACCTGGCCCCTGCTCCAGGCCCTCGCCGCGGACCGCCCCATGGCTACCCGGATCGCCCTTGTCGACTCGGTGGAGGAGGTCCCGGACGCGCTCGTCCGCCTGAGGGGCGGGGCTTCATCCTGAACGAGGGAACGTTCTTCCACCCGGCCATCCGAAAAGACGAACGGGCGCTCCTGCCGGCGACGTGTGATCCGTTTGCCCGCTGAGGCAACTCCCCTCCCGAAATGCACGTCTGCCAAGCAGGCAATGAACAGGTAATGCAGACAGTGGGCGAACGGAGCTCTCGGTGATCATCGGCCTTCTGACGGCCGTGGCGGCCTCGGCCTGCTACGGCACGGGTTCGGTCCTACAGGCGGTCGGCTCCCGTAAGTCCGCCCGCCAAGAGGCGGCCAAGGCCTCCACCACGGGTGTCACCCAGCACGGCGGCCCGAGCCTCTCCTCGACCGCCAAAGCCGCCGTGACCTGGGAATTCCTGCTGGGCTCCGTGCTGGACTTCATCGGTTTCGGGCTCGGCGCGCTGGCGGCCCGGCTGCTGCCGCTGTTCCTCTCCCAGACCGTGATCAGCGCGAACCTCGTGATCACCGCCGTTCTGAGCATCAAACTCCTCGGCATCCGGCTCAGCAAGGCCGAGTGGGGCTCCATCGGCGTGGTCTGTTCCGCGCTGGTGCTGCTCGCCACGGCCGCAGGCCCGGAAGGCAGCGGCCACACCCCGATCGCCACCCACTGGTGGCTGCTCGCCGCCTCCGTCCTGCTCATGGGCGGGGGCACCTTGATCGTGCGCCTGATGGGTGGACGGGCTGCAATCTTCGCCGGTCTGCTCTCCGGCCTGGGCTTCGGTGCCCTCGGCGTCGGCGTACGGGTGCTGAACGGCGCCGACCCCTTCCATCTGCCGTCCATGCTCGCCGACCCTGCCCTGTATGCGATCCTCGTCGCGGGTCTCGGCGGCATGTATCTGCACACCGTCGCCCTGCAGATCGGTTCGGTGAACGGCGCCACGGCGGCGCTCGTGGTGGGCGAAACCGTGGTGCCCGGCATCCTCGGCGTCCTCTGGCTCGGCGACTCCTCCCGTCCGGGATTCGCCTGGGTCGCCGTCCTCGGTTTTGTAGTGGCCGTGGCGGGAGCGGTCGCAGTCGCCTGGTTCGGCGAGCCCGAGCCGGACGGTTCCCACGCCGCGACGGCGTCGACCTCGGCAGCACGATCGAGCACGGGGGCTGACAAGGAGCTGGGGTCCCTAGGTCCGGGCGCGCCCGAGGCGGCGAATGGGGCTCTGCCCGATGGTGCCGCGCCTTCTCCCGGTCACGACCAGACCTCGGGCGCGGCGAGGGATGTCCGGCCCAGCGCCGAGCGCAGCCGATAGCCCTTTCATCCTTTGGTCAGTCATCACGCCGGATCGTTGTAGGAGCCGGTCCCAGTCGCAGTCTCACTCTGAACTGCCCCGGGCACGCCCTTTCTCCCTCCGTCAGTCGCACGGCGTCAGGGCTGATCAGTACGGCCTTGAGGTATTTCGAAACGGCATGTCGACTGCGACCGTCGGCCATATGACTGACCACGGCCGCTTCGCCGACCACAACGTCGGCAACTCCCTTACACATAAGGGGTATTGGTAGCCCATGGCTCCTCCGTCCTCGCGTGATCACGAGGCTACGGAGTGCTGGCTCGCGGGGCGTCAACCCAGCAACTGAACCTCGACGTCAACCCGTGGCATGACATGCGGTCGAGAGATCAACCCGTGCGGCGACGCTGCGGCATGGCGCGGTTTTGAAAAATATCGGCATGAGCAAATCTCTCCAGCAGCGGCTGCGCGGATGGATCGCGTCGCCCTCATACCCCTGGATCACCGGCGGAGCGCTGACGGCGTTCGCTGCCGCGGAACTGGTGGTCGTGCCGCGGCACTCGCTGGTGATCGCGCTCGCCGTGCTGGCGTCCGCCGCGGCCCTGGCTTGGCGCCGTTCGCACCCGGCCATCGCGGTGGTCGCGGTAGTAGCGGTCCAGGTCAGCTTCGCGGCCGGCAGCGACCTCTATATCGCGGCCGCCGCGAGCGGGCTGATCAGCTGCTACACCCTCGGGCGTCGCAGAGTTGCCCACCCCGTGGTCGTTGTCGTCGCCGGCTCGGTTCTCTCGCTCATCGTGAACCAGTGGCACATTGCGACATGGGAATGGCCCACCTACTCCCCCAGTCTGTACGCCGAGTGGTTCGTACTGAGCGTGGCGATCCTCGCGGCGGTGTCGATGGGTGATGCGGTGCGTGCACGGGAGGAAACACGTCGGGAGCGCGCCGCGGCACAGGCTCGGTTGATCGAGATGGAGCGGCAGCAGGCCGCCGATGCCGAGCGGGCGGCGATCGCCCGCGAACTCCACGATGTCATCTCGCACTCGGTCTCGATGATCGCGGTCCAGGCCGAGAGCGCCACCTACACCACGCCTGGTCTCTCACCGCAGGCCCGCGAGGGTTTTCAGCAGATCGCCACCTCCGCCCGCTCGTCGATGGCCGAGCTGCACCGACTACTGGGCGCCCTGCGGACCGGACCCGAGGACAAAGCCGGCACGGCTCCCCAGCCGACCCTCGACGCACTGGACGACCTCATAACCCAGCACCGCTCGGTGGGCGGTGAGGTCGAGCTGCGCATCAGCGGTGAACGTGTTGCGCTGCCCACCTCCTGGGAGCTGTCCGCATACCGCATCGTGCAGGAGGGGCTGACCAACGCGCGTCGACATGCGCCGGGGGCTCATACGGTGGTGGAGATCGGCTACTGCTCCGACCGGCTGGCGGTGCGCATCGCGGACGACGGACCAGGTCCGGTGGATGCGGCCCACACCGGCCACGGGCTGGTCGGCATGCAGGAGCGGGCGGCGCTGCTCGGCGGGAAGTTCACGGCCGGGCCCGGACCCGACGGCGGCTTTCTCATAGAAGCGGAAATCCCTTGGTGATCAGAGCAATCGTCGCTGACGACCAGGCGGTCGTCCGCACCGCATTTATCAATCTGCTGGGCACTCAGGACGACATCGAGGTGGTCGGTGAGGCCGAGGACGGGGTTCAGGCGGTGCGTGTCGCCGCGGAGCAGCGGCCCGACCTGGCGCTGCTGGACATCCGCATGCCGCACAAGAACGGCATCGAGGCTGCCCGTGAGATCACCCGGGCGTCCGGCAGCACCACGAAAGCGCTGATGCTGACGACGTTCGGTCTCGACGAGTACGTCTATGACGCGCTCGCGGCCGGGGCCAGCGGCTTCCTGCTCAAAGATGCGACATTCCCGGAACTCCTCCATGCCGTAAGGGTGGTGGCGGAGGGGAATGCCCTTCTCGCGCCGGAACTGACGAAGCGGCTCATCGCGGCCTTCGTCAAGCAACGCGCGGCGCCGGTGCCCGTACGCACGGTTGAGGAGCTGACCGGCCGCGAGGTGGAGGTGCTCGTCCAGATCGCCCAGGGACTTTCCAACGCGGAGATCGCCGAGCGACTGACGATCACCGACCACACCGTCAAGACGCACATCAACCGGCTGTTCACCAAGATGGGTCTACGTGACCGCGCTCAAGCCGTGATCCTCGCCTACGAGTTGGGTCTGGTGGTCCCACAGGGCCGCCGGCCGGACTCCCTTCCCCTCGGATGACCAACAAACCACCCCTCAACAAGGCACGACGACCACCTCAAGGAGCACTCCATGGCCATGGCAGAGGCGCAAGCACAAGCACAGACACAGTTACTCCGCACCCACCAGTTATTCCGCCGGGTTCGAAACGTCCTGTTCCACAGCGTCCAGGACCACGACGTCCTGTGCGGTGAACGCGATCCCCACGCGCTCCCCCACCTCCGGCGCCTCGCGCAGGGCGCAGGCCGCCTCCAACTGCGGTCCGCCAGAGGGCTGGAGCAGCAGGGCGACGTGCGTACCGCGGAAGGTGCGGGCCGCGACCCTACAGGGCAGGCCCTCGGGCGCCGGCATCAGCCGCACACCGGCCGGACGTACGAGCAGCCGGCACGGTCCGTCCGGGGTCCCGTTGGGGATCGGCACCTTGCCCCACGGGGTAACGGCGGCCTCACCCTGCACCGTCGCCTCGACCACGTTGTCGAAGCCGAGGAAGCGGGCGACGAATTCCGAGGCCGGGCGCTGCCAGACCTCCAGCGGGGTGCCGATCTGCGCGATCCGGCCCTCCTGCATCACCACGACCCGGTCGGCGAGCGCGAAGGCCTCACCCTGGTCGTGCGTGACGGCCAGTACGGTCGTCCCCAACTCCTGGAAGAGACTGCGGAGTTCGACGACCAGCCGCTCGCGAAGACCGCGGTCGAGCTGACCGAGCGGTTCGTCCAGCATCAGCAGGCGGGGGCGCGGAGCGAGCGCGCGGGCCAATGCGACCCGCTGCTGTTCACCGCCGGACAGGGACGCCACGGCGCGTCGCTGGGCGCCCGGAAGCCCGACGAGGTCGAGCAGTTCGGTGACCGTACGGTCCCGGTCGGTGCGCGCGGTGCGTCGCATCCGCAGCCCGAAGGCCACGTTGCCCGCGACGTCCCGCTGCGGGAAAAGCTGGTGGTCCTGAAACATCAGGCCGACCCCGCGCCGGTGCGTGGCCACTCCCGCCTGATCCCGCCCTTCCAGCAGCACCCGACCCGCGTCTGCCTGCTGAAGACCGGCGACCACCCGCAGCAGGGTGGACTTGCCGCTGCCGCTCGGGCCCAGGACGCACACGATTTCGTGCGCGGCGACATCCAGGTCCACCGAGTCCAGGGCGGGGCGGTCGGCGGAGCCGAAGCGGACGGTCACGCCGTCCAGGCGCAGCAGGTCCGGCGCAGTGGTCTCGGCCCGTGCCGTCATCTAGAACTCCCCGGGGTGGTTGATGCGGATGCGCTCCAGGACCAGCAGGGCGCCGGCGCAGACCATCATCAGGATGGTCGAGAGGGCCATCGCCTGCCCGTAGTTGAGCTCTCCCGCTCGCCCCAGCAGCCGTGCCACGGCCACCGGCAGCGTCGGGTGGTCCGGCCGTGCGATGAACACCGTCGCGCCGAATTCGCCGAGCGACACGGCGAAGGCGAACCCTGCGGCGATCAGCACGGCTCGCCGCACCATCGGAAGATCGACCTCGCGCCATACCCGCCATGGCGAGGCACCGAGGACGGCGGCGGCCTCGCGCAGTCGCCCGTCGACCGCCTTCAGTACGGGCAGCATCGTCCGGACCACGAACGGCACCCCCACCAGCGCCTGGGCAAGCGGGACCAGCCACCAGGAGGCACGCAGGTCCAGAGGTGGCCTGTCGAGGGTGATCAGAAAGCCGAAGCCGACGGTCACCGCGGAGACACCGAGGGGCAGCATCAAGAGGGCGTCGAAGCCCCGGACGAACCGGTTGACCACGGGTGTCCGCCCGGACGGCCTTCTGCGGAGCCGAGGCAAGGTCAGGGCGGCGGCCGCCAGTCCGCCGATCACCAAGGCGATCAGCGTCGCCGCGGCTCCGTAGGCGAGGGAGTTCCCCAGGGCGTCGAGCGGGGCGACGGCGAAGGTGCTGTCGGCGGACGCGGCGGAGCGCAGCGAGTCGTAGAAGATCGTCCCGTAGCCGTCAGGGCCGGCGAACGACCGCTCGACGAGCACGACCAGCGGGCCGATGAGCAGCACGGTGATGACCAGGAAGTTGCCCCACAGGAGCGCCCATTGGCCGCGGCCGCGCGGTCGACGGGCGGCCTGCGAGGCGTCCACGAGCCGGAGGGCGGTTTCCCGTCGGCGCACCGTCCAGGCGTGCAGCGCGAGGACGCCCAGTACGGCCGCGAACTGGATCATGGTGAGGACCGCGGCGGTCGGCAGGTCCAGGAAGTCCGCGGTCTGCCGGTAGATCTCCACCTCCAGCGTCGAGAAGGTGGGGCCGCCCAGGATCTGGACGACGCCGAAGGAGGTGAAGGTGAAGAGGAAAACCATCAGTGCGGCCGCCGCGACGGCCGGCCCCAGTGCAGGCAGCGTCACCCTGCGCCAGGCCGCGAACCGCCCGGCGCCCAGTACCCGCGCGGCCTCTTCCTGGCGCGGATCGAGTTGCCCCCACAGCCCGCCGACGGTCCGCACGACCACGGCGTAGTTGAAGAAGACGTGCGCGAGCAGGATCGCCCACACCGAGGTGTCCAGGCGCAGGCCCCAGAGTTCGTCCAGCAGCCCTCCACGGCCGACGAGGGCCAGGAAGGCGGAGCCGACGACAACGGTCGGCAGCACGAACGGCACCGCCACCACCGCACGCAGCAGCTGTTTGCCGGGGAAGTCGAAACGCGCGAAGACGTAAGCCCCGGGCAGTGCGATGAGCAGTGTCAGGCCGGTGGAGGCCGCTGCCTGCCACACGGTGAACCACAGCACATGGACGATGTCCGGGTCGGTCAGTACGGCTCCGAGCCGGCCGAGCTGCCACTGTCCGCCGTCCTTCAGCCCCCGTCCGACGATGGCGGCCACCGGATAGGCGAAGAACAGCGCGAAGAAGGCGAGCGGCACCGCCATCAGGCCGAGCCGCACCGCCGTTCCCCGCGCGGGGCGCGTGCGCCGCCGGGTGTGGACTACTTCAGAACGAGCGAGGACCACTGCTTGATCCACTGTTCACGGTTCTTGGTGATCGTCTCCGGCGGCAGCGTCGTCGGCTTGTCGATCTTGGTGCCGTACTTGGTGAACAGCGTGGGCACCTTGGCGTCCTTGCGCGCCGGGTTGACGAACATCTTCAGCGGTTCGTCCTCCTGGAACTTCTTGCTCAGGAGGAAGTCCAGAAGCGCCTTGCCGCCCTTCTCGTTCTTCGCGCCCTTGAGCAGACCACCGAATTCGATCTGCCGGAAGCAGGTACCGGTCGCGACCCCGGTCGGAGCCTCCTTGGGAGCGGGCTTCTTGCCGAGGACCTCGGCCGGCGGGCTGGAGGCGTAGGAGACGACCAGCGGCTTGTCGCCCCTGCCCGCGCCTGCGGCGGAGCCCGAGAAGCGGTCGTTGTACGCCTGCTCCCAACCGTCGACGACCTCGACGCCGTTGGCCTTGAGCTTTTTCCAGTAGTTCTGCCAGCCGGCGTTCCCGTACTTGGCGATGGTGGCGAGCTGGAAGGCGAGCCCCGGAGAGGAGGTGGCGGAGTTCTCCGTGACGAGCAGGTTCTTGTACTGCGGCTTGGTCAGATCGTCGAGGGTGGTCGGCGGCGCGAGCTTGTGCTTGGCGAAGTAGGCGCGGTCGTAGTTGACGCAGATGTCGCCGTAGTCGAGCGGGGTGACGCGGTGCCGGTCCTTGTCGAGCTGCAGGGCGGCCGGGACGTTGTCCAGTCCCTTGGCCTTGTAGGGGGTGAACAGCCCCTCGTTCAGTCCCCGTGAAAGGAGAGTGTTGTCGATTCCGAAGAAGACATCGCCCTGGGGGTTGTCCTTGGACAGGATCGCCTGGTTGACGGCCTTGCCGGCATCCCCGCCCTTGACGAAGTTGACCTTGTAGCCACTCTCCTTCTCGAAGGCGGCCAGGACGGATTTGGAGACAGCGAACGAATCATGGCTGACGAGCGTGACGGTCTTGGCGTCCGCGCTCCCGCCGCCCGAGCCGCCGCATGCGGCAAGCGTGGTCATACCGACCGCGGCGGCGAGCGCTGCCGCGGTGATCCTGCTGGTGGTGCTCACTGATTTCCTCCTGGCTGGCCAGGAAGAGACGCGGCCCCGCCCGGTGTCCTCGGCTCTCGACGTCGGGGGACGTACGGAGGGAACTCAGGGCGGGGCGCAACAGCATGAGTGACGACCGAACTTCCTACCCGGAATGACCCGGGCGAGGTTCAAGGGTCTGCGGGCACCGTATGGCTACGACGCTTCCGCACTCTCAGCGCTGTGGCGCTCCCCTGTCGGAATGTGCATTTGTTCGATCACACAGTACCAGCGGACAGTCAGCGTTCCGAGGCGGCGAGCTGACCGCAGGCGCCGTCGATCTCCTGACCGCGGGTGTCCCGGACGGTCACCGGCACCCCGTGCGCCTCGATGGCCTGGACGAACGCGCGCTCGTCCTCGGGGCGCGAGGCGGTCCACTTCGACCCGGGCGTCGGGTTGAGCGGAATGAGGTTCACATGGACCCGCTTGCCCTTGAGCAGCCGTCCGAGGAGGTCACCGCGCCATGCCTGGTCGTTGATGTCGCGGATCAGGGCGTACTCGATCGAGATCCGGCGGCCGGACTTCTCGGCGTACTCCCACGCCGCGTCCAGCACCTCGCGGACCTTCCAGCGCGTGTTGACGGGGACGAGCGTGTCGCGCAGCTCGTCGTCCGGGGCGTGCAGCGACACGGCGAGACGGCACTTGAAGCCCTCGTCGGCGAACCGCAGCATCGCGGGGACCAGGCCGACCGTGGAGACGGTGATGCCGCGCTGGGAGAGACCCAGTCCGTCGGGCTCCGGGTCGGTCAGCCGGCGGATGGCGCCGACCACCCTCTTGTAGTTGGCCAGGGGCTCGCCCATGCCCATGAAGACGATGTTGGACAGCCGCGCCGGGCCGCCCGGCACCTCACCGTCACGCAGTGCCCGCATCCCGTCGACGATCTGGTGAACGATCTCCGCGGTCGAGAGATTACGGTCCAGCCCGGCCTGGCCGGTCGCGCAGAACGGACAGTTCATCCCGCACCCGGCCTGCGAGGAGATGCACATGGTGACCCGGTCCGGGTAACGCATCAGGACGGACTCGACGAGCGTGCCGTCGTGCAGCTTCCACAGCGTCTTGCGGGTGGTGTCGTCGTCGCACGAGATGTGCCGTACGACGTTCATCAGGTCCGGCAGCAGCTCGCTCGCCAGCTTCTCGCGGGCCGCCGCCGGGATGTCGGTCCACTGCGCCGGATCGTGCGCGTAACGGGCGAAATAGTGCTGCGACAGCTGCTTGGCGCGGAACGGCTTCTCACCGATCGCGGCCACCGCCTCGCGGCGCTCGACGGGGCTGAGGTCGGCAAGGTGCCGCGGCGGCTTCTTGGCCCCGCGCGGCGCGACGAAAGTGAGTTCTCCGGGTGCAGGCATGGTTCGTCCAGTGTCGCAGATCGTCTTGGGAGGCCCAGGTGCGATATGCGACGAGCCGGTCACCCTCAGTCGTCATGTGGTCATGTCGCCTTCTGACGTCGTTGTCGTTGGTCGGCCTGAGGCGAGCCGCGGGATGTCGGCAACGGCTGGCCGCTACGCCGACAGCCGGCGACTTCGGCGGGCGGTGGAACGCTTCCCCGATGATTCCGCCAACCCGTTCAGTCGATGTTTCCGCCGACCCGACGCAAAATCCAACGGCGCGACGGATGTGTGTCGCAGGTGAACTGGACGAGCGTGACGTTGTTGTCGGTGGAGACACCGCCCGCAACCGTCATGCACTTGCCGGTCTGCGCATTGACGAGCTGGAACGAGTTGCCGTTCTGGTTGGTGATAATCCAGCGGCGCGAGGGGTGCGTATCGCAATTGAACTGGACGAGCTCGACGTTGTTGTCGGTAGAGACACCGCCGGCGACGGTCGCGCACTTGCGGGTCTGGTCGTTGACGATTTGATTGGACCGGCCGTTGCTGTTGGTGACGAGCCAGCGACGCGAGGGATGCGAATCGCAATTGAACTGGACGAGCCTGACGTTGTTGTCGGTAGAGACACCGCCCGCAACCGTCGCACACTTACCGGTCTGCGCGTTGACGAGCTGGAAGGTTCCCGATATCCGTGCCGGGGAAGTATCCGTAGCCGACTGTGCGACCGCGCCATCGGGAAAGAGCATGACGCCCCCGGCCACAAGTACTGTCGAGGCCGTCAAAAGACGGCGCGTCCGGTTGTTTTTGCGCATAGGAGTGCCCTCTCGGAACTTCTGCGAGGAGGTGAGAAGGAAATACGTTGGCTCGTCCGCCGGCCCCTTTCCAGAGTTTCTGCGAAACGAACTCCGATGCCGTGTCGACGGCTGACAGTAGGCCACCGATGAAGGCGCGGCAGCGCTTCCCACCATCGAAGCACGACTCGCACCGATCGGCAGCCGGTAAGAGATGGAGCTCGCGTCGAGGTGCTGTGCCTCCCCATCTATCGGCGGGGAAGCCGTCATGAGTCAGCTCGACCGGACAGCTTTCTGACTGACCTACGGCGCGCCGGTCCGTCCACTCCGAGCCCGGCGGACGCGTGCCGCAGCATTGAGGAGTGAGTGCGCCACACATTCCCACACGTTCCGCGTCTTCGATTGCCAGCAGAATTTCTTGAGTCCAGAGCATCGCGAAGCGAAATGTGCCGTCGAGCGCATTTGTCGCTACGTCTATCTCAAGTCCGTTGCCGGAGACATCGGTAACGTTCAGGTCCAGGTGGGCAAGTAACTCGCTGCTAGTGGAGCCGACTTGCCGTCCGGCGAGGACGGGCCGCGAATGGGCCACGAAGGAACCACGAAGGGGCGCTTTCGCCTCTGGACGGCCTTGCCCGGCACGATGTCGAGGACCCGAGCGATCGACTCCAGCGCCAGCCCCTCCCTAACCCTCTATCCCTCCCCCCGCCAACTCCCCCAGATGGGCCGCCAGTACGGCGGTGCAGACCTGTGGGCTCAGGACGTCGGGGTTGCGGACCGCGCCAAGGCCCAGGCCGTCGAGGAGGGCGGTCAGGCGCTCGGTCTCGATGTCCAGATCGCGGCCCGGGCGCAGGGTGCCGGACTCGTCGAGGCGGGTCAGGACGCGGCGGACCAGTCGTCGGGCGCCGGCGGCTGCCTGGTCGGAGAGGCCCTTGAAGGCCGGGTTGGTGCGGGCCGCCGCGTTGAAGTCGAGGAAGACGGTGACCTCCGCGCGGCGGCGTTCGTCGAGCGGAAGCAGTTCGGCCAGCAGACCGGCGGCAAGTCGGAGGCGTTCCGCGGGGGGTTGCCGGCTCAGGTCTCCGATGTGCTCGACGTGGCGGAGCAACCGGTCGGTGAGGCCGTCGAGCATCGACTGCATGGCGAAGTCCATCAGTTCCTGCTGGCTGGCGAAGTAGTGGCGCAGGGAGCCGATGTTGAGTTCGGCCTCGTCGGCGACGGCGCGCAGCGAGGTGCGCTGCAGACCGTCCCGTACGACGACTCGGAACAGGGCGTCGACGACCTCGCGGCGGCGGGCGTCCGGATCCACGATCTTGGGCATGACCTCTTTTCTATCACGTTGCATCACGGCCGTGATAAATTGTTTTGTGTCACACCTGTGATAGAAAACGGGAGGCTCCGGTGGAGACGTATCTCAACCTCATGCTCATCAGGTTCGGCGTGATCGCGGGCGGCATCGTGGCGCTCGCCCTGGTGGTGTTCGGCGTGAGCGTGTTCCTCAAGCGCAGGGGCCGGCTCGACGAGGCACGCCGCTATGCCGACCCCGCCCTACGGGCCGCCCTGCGCATGGCGGCCCGGCGGCTTGAGGACGGGGCCGGCCGGACCCGGCGGCGGGACGGCCGACGGTGACCGGGCTCGCCCCGAGGGCGCCTGACCTCGCCCTGGACGCGTCCCATTGCTACCTGGTGGCGTCCGATCTCGCCCACCATCTGCTGATGGATTTCGCCCTCAAGATCCTCATCGTCGTCGTGGCCCTGGTGGTGCTCGGGCTGGGGATGGCGGTGATCTGGAGGCGAGTCGGACGAGTCGGCCAGCCGGACGAACGGCAGCGGCAGTTTGACGAGCGAGGCCCCCACCCGCGGAAGTAGCCAACCACCCGGCGTCCGCCCCCGCCCCTGACCCGCCTCCGCCCACCACCCGCCACCCGCCACCCGCGCACACCCCCGCACGCAAAAGCCCCCCGCCAGCGCAATCCGCTGGCAGGGGGCTCCGGCTCGTTCTCGTCAGCTCGGGCGGCGGGCGCGGCTCGGGAGCCGGGCGGCGCCGTCAGGCTCAGCCCGCTCCGACGAAGACCACGAAGAGCAGCCACACGATGGGCGCCGTCGGCAGGAGGGAGTCCAGGCGGTCCATGATGCCGCCGTGCCCCGGAAGCAAGGTGCCCATGTCCTTGATGCCCAGGTCCCGCTTGATCATGGATTCGCCGAGGTCACCGAGGGTGGCGCTGGCCGCGACCGCAAGGCCGAGCAGCAGGCCCTGCCACCACGCGCCGTGCTTGATCAGGAATTCCATGCACAGCGCGCCGGCGACCATCGCGAAGAGCAGTGCGCCGACGAGTCCCTCACGGGTCTTGCCGGGGCTGATGCGCGGCGCGAGCTTGTGCTTGCCGAACCGCCAGCCGACCGCGTACGCCCCGGTGTCGCTGACGACGGTGAGCAGCAGGAACGTCAGCACGCGTTGCGGCCCGTCGTCGGCCGCGAGCATCAGCGCCACGAACGTCGCGAGGAACGGCACGTAGAACGCCGCGAAGACACCGGCGGTGACGTCCCGCAGATAGTTCTCGGGCGCCTCGGTCATCCGCCACACGAGGACGGCGAGCGCGGTGAGCGCCATCGCCACCCAGGCGCCCTCGGCGCCGCGCACGTAACCGGCGACGACCATGGCGGTGCCGCCGACCGCGAGCGGAACGAGCGGCACCCGGATGTCCTTGCGTTCCGCCAGCCGCGAGGTCAGCTCCCACAGCCCGACGACTACGGCGATCGCGATCACGCCGATGAAGACCGGCTTGTAGACGAAGAGCGAGGCCAGGATGACCGCGCCGAGACCGGCACCGACCCCTATCGCGGCGCGCAGATTGCGCCCCGCGCTCTTCTTCGTGGGCTTCTCTGAGTCCGGCGAACGGTCGGACCCGGGAACGGAGGTGGGCATGGGCTCCTGCGGCTGGTCGTCGCGGAACAGGGGGCCGCTCCGTGGAGCAGCCCCCCGGTCGTCCGGGTAATCCCGGTTATCCCGGATGTGCCGATGTTCCCGGTGGTCCCGGTCGTCGTCCTGGTGTCCGCCTGGCTCGGGCACGATGGGCATGGGCCGAGTCTGCGCCGCATCGCCCCAGTCGTGCACGGGACCCGCCGAGGCGGTCGGCGCCACCCCGCGAAGCGAGGAGGCCGGTCCGTATTCGGGCGGTCCCCATTGACCGGCGCCGGGCGGGGCCCCCCAGGATGACTCGTTCATCAGACCTCGAGGAGCTCGGATTCCTTGTGCTTGAGCAGCTCGTCCACCTGCGCGACGTACTTCGCGGTGGTGTCGTCGAGCTCCTTCTCGGCGCGGCGCACCTCGTCCTCGCCGCTCTCCTTGTCCTTGACCAGCTTGTCCAAGGTCTCCTTGGCCTTGCGGCGGACGCTGCGGATCGAGATCTTCGCGTCCTCGCCCTTGTTCTTGGCGACCTTGATGAACTCCTTGCGGCGTTCCTCGGTCAGCTCGGGGAAGGTCACCCGGATGATGTTGCCGTCGTTGCTCGGGTTGACGCCGAGGTCGGAGTCGCGGATCGCCTGCTCGATGTTGCGCAGGGCGCTCTTGTCGAACGGGGTCACGACGGCCATCCGCGGTTCGGGAACCGAGAACGACGCCAGCTGGTTGATGGGCGTCATGGCGCCGTAGTAGTCCGCCACGATCTTGTTGAACATCGCCGGGTGCGCACGCCCGGTGCGGATCGCGGCGAAGTCCTCCTTGGCGACCACGACGGCCTTCTCCATCTTCTCCTCGGCTTCGAGGAGGATCTCTTCGATCACCACTTGCTCCTGGTCTTTTCGGTAAGAAGCAGAGCCTCGCCCCTGCCGCGCGTCTACTCCTGCACGGTGTCCGACCGGCAGGCGGTTGTCCATCCCCGTACCGAGGTCTTACCCCGGCCGGTGGTTGCCGCCCGTACGGTCCGATGCCCGTACGGAAAGGCGGCAGTTGGGGCCGTCAGGCCCGGGTGTCCTGATCGCTGACGAGCGTGCCGATCTTCTCACCCTTCACCGCACGCGCGATGTTGCCCTCGGCGAGCAGTTCGAACACGAGGATCGGGAGCTTGTTGTCCCGGCACAGCGTGATGGCGGTGGCGTCCGCGACCTTCAGGTCACGGGTGATGACCTCACCGTATTCGAGGGCGTCGAACTTGACCGCGTCCGGGTTGACCTTGGGGTCGGAGTCGTAGACCCCGTCCACGCCGTTCTTGCCCATCAGCATGGCCTCGGCGTCGATCTCCAGGGCGCGCTGGGCGGCGGTGGTGTCGGTGGAGAAGTACGGCATGCCCATGCCGGCGCCGAAGATGACGACCCGGCCCTTCTCCAGGTGGCGCACCGCGCGCAGCGGAATGTAGGGCTCGGCGACCTGGCCCATGGTGATCGCGGTCTGGACCCGGGAGTCGATGCCCTCCTTCTCCAGGAAGTCCTGGAGGGCCAGGCAGTTCATCACCGTGCCGAGCATGCCCATGTAGTCGGACCGGGCCCGGTCCATGCCGCGCTGCTGGAGTTCGGCACCGCGGAAGAAGTTGCCGCCGCCGATCACGATGGCGATCTCGTAGCCGTCGCGCACCACGGCGGCGATCTCGCGGGCCATCGCGTGCACGACGTCGGGGTCGACGCCCAGTCCGCCGCCGCCGGCGAACGCCTCGCCGGAAAGCTTCAGCAGGAAGCGCCGCCTGCCGTCCTTGGCGGCATGGTCGGTGTGCGCGCTGTCGGCACCGTGATTCATTGAGCTCTCCTCGTGCACATACGAAGAAGGCCATTGCCGTGGGTCTGGTCCAGATCCCTGTGCGGCAATGGCCTCCTCGTCACATCTGCGGCCGGCCGGTGAGCGGCCGACTGCGTACGACCCTAGCGGGGTCGTAGGTCATTCGCTGCCTTGCGGCAGGCTCTCAGATGCCGACCTTGATGCGCGAGAAGCGCTTCAGGCTGACACCGGCCTCCTGGAGGACCTTCTCGACGGACTTCTTGTTGTCGAGCGCGTACGGCTGGCCGAGCAGCGTCGCGTCCTTGAAGAAGCCGTTGAGGCGACCCTCGACGATCTTCGGAAGGGCGGCCTCGGGCTTGCCCTCCTGGCGGGTGGTCTCCTCGGCGACGCGGCGCTCGGCCTCGACGACCTCGGCCGGGACGTCCTCGCGGGCGAGGTACTTCGGCGCGAAGGCGGCGATGTGCTGGGCGACACCCTTGGCGACCTCGGCGTTCTCCTTGTCGAGCTCGACGAGGACACCGATCTGCGGCGGCAGGTCAGGCATGGTGCGGTGCATGTACGCCGTCACGTAGCCGCCGGAGAACTGCGCGAAGCGGTCCAGAACGATCTTCTCGCCCAGGTTGGCGTTGGCCTCGTCGACGAACGCCTGGACCGTCTTGCCGGCCTCGATCTCGGAGGCGAGCAGGGCCTCGACGTCGGCCGGGGAGGTCTTCGCGACGTGCTCGGCGATCGCCTTGGCGACGGCCTGGAACTTCTCGCCCTTGGCGACGAAGTCCGTCTCGCACTTGAGCTCGACGATGACGCCGGAGGTGTTGTCGTCCGCGATCAGGGAGACCACCGCGCCGTTCTCGGCGGAGCGGCCCTCGCGCTTGGCGACACCCTTCTGGCCCTTGATGCGCAGCGCCTCGACGGCCTTGTCGACGTTGCCCTCGGCCTCGTCCAGGGCCTTCTTGCAGTCCATCATGCCGGCGCCGGTGAGCTCGCGGAGCTTCTTGACGTCGGCGGCGGTGTAGTTCGCCATGGTCTGTGAATCTCTTCTCGAAATCTCGAAGTCGAAAGATCTACGGGTGGACGGCGGGGGCGGCGCTCGTGGCGCACTCCCCCGCCGTCGTCAACCGGTCCTGAGGTCAGGCCTGCTCGGCGTCCGCAGCCGGCTTCTCGGCCTCGGCGGCCGGGGCCTCGACGGCAGGGGCCTCGGCGGCCGGAGCCTCGGCGGGCTTCTCGGCCTCGTCGGCCTTCTTCTCGCCCTCAAGCAGGTCGCGCTCCCACTCGGCCAGCGGCTCGGCGGCAGCCTTGTCGCCGGGCTTCTGGTCGCCGGTGGCGGCGCCGGAGCGGGCGATGAGGCCCTCGGCGACGGCGTCGGCGATCACGCGGGTGAGCAGGGTGACGGAGCGGATCGCGTCGTCGTTGCCCGGGATCTTGTAGTCGACCTCGTCCGGGTCGCAGTTGGTGTCGAGGATCGCGACGACCGGGATGTTGAGCTTGCGCGCCTCGCCGACGGCGATGTGCTCCTTCTTGGTGTCCACGATCCAGACGGCGCTCGGCACCTTCTGCATCTCGCGGATACCGCCCAGGGTCTTCTCCAGCTTGGCCTTCTCACGGGAGAGGACCAGGAGCTCCTTCTTGGTGAGGCCGGACGCGGCCACATCCTCGAAGTCGATCTGCTCGAGCTCCTTGAGGCGCTGCAGGCGCTTGTAGACGGTCGAGAAGTTGGTCAGCATGCCGCCGAGCCAGCGCTGGTTCACGTAGGGCATGCCCACGCGGGTCGCCTGCTCGGCAATGGCCTCCTGGGCCTGCTTCTTCGTACCGACGAACATGACGGAGCCGCCGTGGGCGACGGTCTCCTTGACGAACTCGTAGGCGCGGTCGATGTACGACAGCGACTGGAGCAGGTCGATGATGTAGATGCCGTTGCGCTCGGTGAAGATGAAGCGCTTCATCTTCGGGTTCCAGCGGCGGGTCTGGTGCCCGAAGTGGACGCCGCTCTCCAGCAGCTCCCGCATCGTGACGACGGCCATGGCCGTACTCCTTGTTGTTCTCGGTTCCACTGCGACCGGTCGGCCGCGGTGCCTGACGCCCCGACGCGCCTGCCGGGGAAGACACCTTGCGGAGCCGTCCAAGGACCGAGGAGCGCGGCCGACGTGCTGCCCGAACGGGACTGCTGCACTGACGGCGGGGCGTGCGAAGTCGACCCGGTGACCCGGATCGCCACCAGAAGTGTACGGGACGGCCGATGCACCGGGCGACACGCATCATTTCGAGCCCTGACCGGGTGAGACCGACACCCGTCCGAGTGAGGCAGTTGTCCACATCCGGCCCGTTGTCCACAGTTCCGGACCAAGATCCCCACGCCCGGCCGGACTGCGTCACCGTCGACCCATGCGACAGCAACCACAGCAACAGGCGCGACAGCAGCGACCGCAGCAAGGACAGGGGCGAAGGCCCGCGTCACGGCAACTCCACGCCCGACTACGACAGGCGCGACAAGGTCGGCAGCACGACGTACGACGGGACGTGCGGCGGGACCGACCCCACGGCGTACCGCACAGCATCCGGCTCAGCCGCGAGGGCACGGGTGGGGTCCGACCACACGGTGACTACCTCGACCGCGAGGGTTCGGGCGGGGACCCACCGCGCGACGTCGGCCTTGGCCACGACGGCTCGGGCGGGGACCGACCACGCGGCGGGCGGCACACCCCCTCGGGTGCACTGGGCGGCCACCGCCGGCTCCTCGGCGTGCGAGGCCGACCGGACCGCGGGTCGATGATGAGGAGCTCAGGCTCGACGGGGAGGGCTCCGGCTCCCTTACCCCTGCCCCCGTCGCCTCCGTTCCCCTCCCCGCCCTTGCCGCCGCTCTGCGACCCGGCCGCCTACGGGCCGAGCTGCTTCTTTCCGGCCCGCGTGACCAAAGCCCTGCTGGCCCCGGCGCTGGCTCTGGGACTGGCCTTGACCACCTCACCGCTCGCACACGCGGCGGCTGGGCGGCTGGGGTCGGAGGTGGCGACGGTGCGCGAGGCGCAGCTGACGGGCCGTGCCGAGGCGGGTGGTACGGGGAGGGGCGATACGGGGGCTGGTGGCGCTGAGTCCGGTGGCACGCCGACCACTGCAGGTGAACGGGCCTGGCCGGTGGCGGGACCGGAAGGGATAGGCCCCACGGTGTTACGCGGCTGGGATCCACCGCCGGCACCATGGGCGGCCGGACACCGCGGCGTGGACCTGTCCGCGTCCGTCGGCGCGACGGTTAGGGCCGCCGCACCAGGCCAAGTGGCGTATGCCGGGACCGTGGCCGGCCGCGGCGTGCTGACCATCGAGGTGTCCCGCTCCGGTCGCCCTCCCTTACGGACGACGTACGAACCCGTCCGCGCCACCGTCCGAAAGGGCCAGCGCGTCGCAGCAGGCCAGCCGGTCGCCGTACTCCAGCGAGGCCCTTTCCACTGCCGGGCACCGTGCCTCCACTGGGGACTGCGCCGCGGCAAGACCTACCTGGACCCGCTGTCCCTGCTTCCGCCGAGCATGCGCGGCGGGGGCCCGTCACGCCTGCTGCCGGTGTTCGGAGTCCCTTTGCCGCCGGTCAGCAGTAAGGAGCCTGGATATCCGCGCCCGCACCAGTCGGTGAAAGCAGCGAGTCCGGTGGGTGCGACACCCGCGGCACGGGAGACGGGGGCGGCGCCGACGGGAGCTGCCGTCATGGGTGCGGTCGTGCTGGCGGGGGCGGCGCTGTGGGCACTGGGTCGACTTCGCTCTGATCGCTCGCCGAGAGGTCGGCCGGCGCGAGGGGCTGGGGGCGCGGAGCGGCAGCGGTGAGGTGCACGCTGGGCGGTTCGCTCGGGTCGTCCGGTGCGCCTTGAGTCCGTGACCTCGCGAGGGCCTGACGTCTCGAATCCCACCGAGTCCCTCCCTCCGGCCGCCCTGCCAGCCAGCCGGCACAGCGGGCTGCGGGCTGCGGGCTGCGGGCTGCGGGCTGCGGGCTGCGGGCTGCGGGCTGCGGGCTGCGGGCTGCGGGCTGCGGGCTGCGGGCTGCGGGCTGCGG
>NZ_JBEZMM010000050.1:0-55985 GCF_040652715.1 Streptomyces sp. NPDC048196
CCGATCTTCCCCCCACGCACCCCTCCCCCCACTCCCCTCCCCTCCCCACCCCACCCGCCCACCCCCTACGTCACAGCCCCACACCAACTGCGTACCGGCGTTGATGCAAGAGCGACGACGGGGCGGACGGTGGGGCCGGGGCGCTGTTAGCCTCACGGTCCCTGACCCACAACGGAGGAGACGTACGTGCGCAAGGCAGCACAGATCGCCGGGGCGGCAGCCATCGCCGCGATGCTGCTCAGTGGTTGCGGAAGCAGCGGCGACAACGGCAGCGACAGCAAGCCGAGCAAGACGCCGGAGGCTCCGACGTCGACTCCGGGAGGTGCGGACAAGCCCGCGAGCCCCAAGGCGGTCGAGGGCGCCTGGAAGGCCGGTACGGACAGCAGCCCGCTGGTCCTGGTGATCACCAAGGGCACGGTGGCGTTCAGCAACGGACACAAGTCCGCGTGTCTGGGCAAGGTCCAGGAGATGGCCGGGATGACCATGGCCGCCCTCAAGTGCACCGACGGGGACACCACCCGCACCATGGGCACGCTCAAGGCCGGTGCGGACGGCAAGACCCTGACCGTCGACTGGAAGAACGGTCCCACCGAGAAGTACACCAAGACCGGCGACGGCAGCATGAAGATCCCCGACATGCCCGAGCTGCCGAGCGGGATGCCCAAGAGCTGACCACCGGCCCCGCCGGACCGGCCACTGGACGGTCGGCCGGCCCTGCACGGCGAACGGCCGCCGTCCGGAACCCCCCGAGGGCTCCGGACGGCGGCCGTTGCCGCACGCAGTGAGGCGGTGCACCGTGCGTGCATCCCCGCGGTACCGGTCCAACGGCCGACCGACCGAGGCCGGCCGACCGCCGTTCAGCGCACGAAGACTCCCGCATGCCCGGCCAGTTCGAGGAAGTACTGCGGCGCCAGGCCCAGGACCAGGGTGGCGGTGACGCCGATGGCGATGGCCGTGGAGGTCAGCGGGCTGGGCACCGCCACGGTCGGGCCTTCGGCCTTCGGCTCGTTGAAGAACATCAGGACGATGACGCGGATGTAGAAGAACGCGGCGATGGCGGAGGAGATCACACCGACCACCACCAGCCAGCCCGCGCCGCTCTGCGCGGCCGCCTTGAAGACCGCGAACTTCCCGGCGAAACCGGAGGTCAGCGGGATGCCGGCGAAGGCCAGCAGGAACACCGCGAAGACCGCGGCGACCAGCGGCGAACGCCGGCCGAGACCGGCCCACTTGGACAGCTGGGTGGCCTCGCCGCCCGCGTCCCGCACCAGGGTGACGACCGCGAACGCGCCGAGCGTCACGAAGGAGTACGCGCCCAGGTAGAAGAGCACCGAGGAGACGCCGTCCTTGCTGGTGGCGATGACACCGGCGAGGATGAACCCGGCGTGTGCGATGGAGGAGTACGCCAGCAGCCGCTTGATGTCGGTCTGGGTGATGGCGACGATCGCGCCGCCCAGCATCGTGATGATCGCGATGCCCCACATCACCGGCCGCCAGTCCCAGCGCATGCCGGGCAGGACGACGTACAGCACCCGCAGCAGCGCACCGAACGCGGCGACCTTGGTGGCGGCCGCCATGAAGCCGGTGACCGGCGTCGGGGCGCCCTGGTAGACGTCCGGGGTCCACATGTGGAAGGGGACCGCGCCGACCTTGAACAGCAGGCCCATCAGCACCAGCGCCCCGCCGATCAGCAGCAGTGCGTCGTTGCTCATCGTGCCGGCCAGGGCCGGGTCGATCTGCTTGGCGCCGTCCGAGACGACCTCGGCGATCCCGGCGTACGTCACGGTGCCCGCGTAGCCGTAGAGGAGGGCGACGCCGAACAGGAGGAAGGCGGAGGAGAACGCGCCGAGGAGGAAGTACTTGAGCGCGGACTCCTGCGACAGCAGCCGCTGGCGGCGGGCGAGTGCGCACAGGATGTACAGCGGGAGGGAGAAGACCTCCAGCGCGACGAAGAGCGTCAGCAGGTCGTTGGCCGCCGGGAAGATCAGCATGCCGCCGACCGCGAAGAGCAGGATCGGGAAGACCTCGGTGGTGGTGAAACCGGCCTTCACGGCGGCCTGTTCGGCCTGGCCACCGGGGACGGCCGCGGGCTGGGCGGCGAAGGAGTCGACGTGCCTGCCGTGTGCCGCGGGGTCGAGCCGGCGCTCGGCGAAGGTGAAGACGGCGATCAGGGAGACCAGCAGGATCGTGCCCTGGAGGAACAGCGCGGGGCCGTCGACGGCGACGGCGCCCATCGCGGCGACATGGGCCTTGGACGAGCCGAATCCGGCGGCCGCCAGGCCGATCACCGCGGCGAACGCGGCGGCCAGCGCCACCAGGGACAGCAGCAGCTGGGAGTAGTAGCGGCTGCGGCGCGGGACGAAGGCTTCGATCATGATGCCGAGCACCGCGGCCCCGAGGACGATCAGGGTGGGCGAGAGCTGGGCGTACTCGATGTGCGGCCCCGGGATCTTGCCCGGTGCTCCGGCCGCCGCTGTCCACAGGCTGTGGACACTTGCCACGGAACTCACTTCGCGGCCTCCACATCTTGATCACTCGCGGCGTGACCGGTCCGGCCGCTGCCGGGCACGGCGTTCACCTGCGCAGTGGGCTTGGGGTCCTTCTTGTCCACGACGGACAGGGTGTGCTCGACCGCCGGGTTGACGAGGTCGGTGAGCGGTTTGGGGTACACGCCGAGGAAGAGCAGCAGCGCGATCAGCGGCGCGACCACGACCAGTTCCCGGACCCGCAGGTCGGGCATGGTGCTGACCTCGCTCTTCACCGGCCCGGTCATCGTCCGCTGGTAGAGGACGAGGACGTAGAGCGCGGCGAGGACGATGCCCAGGGTGGCGATGACGCCGATGACCGGGTAGCGGCTGAACGTGCCGACCAGGACGAGGAATTCGCTGACGAACGGGGCCAGACCGGGCAGCGAGAGGGTGGCCAGGCCGCCGATCAGGAACGTGCCGGCGAGCACCGGGGCGACCTTCTGGACGCCGCCGAAGTCCGCGATGAGCCGGGAGCCGCGGCGGCTGATGAGGAAGCCGGCGACCAGCATCAGGGCGGCGGTCGAGATGCCGTGGTTGACCATGTAGAGCGTGGCGCCGCCCTGGCCCTGGGACGTCATGGCGAAGATGCCCAGGATGATGAAGCCGAAGTGGGAGATCGAGGCGTAGGCGATCAGCCGCTTGATGTCCCGCTGGGCGACCGCGAGCAGGGCGCCGTAGACGATGCTGATCAGGGCGAGGACCAGGATGACGGGGGTGGCCCAGCTGCTGGCCTGCGGGAAGAGCTGGAGGCAGAAGCGGAGCATGGCGAAGGTGCCGACCTTGTCGACCACGGCGGTGATCAGGACGGCGACGGGGGCGGTCGATTCGCCCATGGCGCCGGGCAGCCAGGTGTGCAGCGGCCAGAGCGGGGCCTTGACGGCGAAGGCGAAGAAGAAGCCGAGGAACAGCAGGCGTTCGGTGGTGGTGCCGAGGTCCAGTTGCCCGGCGGCGCGGGCCTCGACGATCTGCGTCAGGGAGAAGGTGCCGGTGCCGAGCTGGTCGGCGGTGACGGCGTACAGCCCGATGACCGCGGCCAGCATGATCAGTCCGCCGGCGAGGTTGTAGAGCAGGAACTTCACCGCCGCCTGCGACCTGCGGCCGGCGGAGCGTTCCTCGCCGCCGGCGCCGGCGCGGTCCCCGAAGCCTCCGATGAGGAAGTACATCGGGATCAGCATGGCTTCGAAGAAGATGTAGAAGAGGAAGACGTCGGTGGCCTCGAAGGAGATCACCACCATCGCCTCGACGGCGAGGATCAGGGCGAAGAAGCCCTGGGTGGGCCGCCAGCGCCGGTTGGGCGTGGCCTCCTCCAGCGGGTCGGCGTCGTGCCAGCCGGCCAGGATGACGAACGGGATGAGCAGGGCGGTCAGCGCGATCAGGGCGACCGCGATGCCGTCGACGCCGAGTTCGTAGCGGACCCCGAAGTCGCGGATCCAGGCGTGCGATTCGGTGAGCTGGAAGGGGACCTTGGCGCCGGGGTCGAAGCGGAACGCGACGACCAGGGCCAGCGCGAAGGTGAGCAGGGAGAAGAGCAGCGCGAGCCATTTGGCCGCGGTGCGTTTGGCGGCGGGCAGCGCGGCGGTGGCGATCGCGCCGATCGCCGGTACCACGGCCGTCGCCGTCAGCAGGGGAAACGACATGGCTCAGACACCCCTCATCAGCAGGGTCGCGGCGACGAGTACGGCGGCCCCGCCCAGCATCTGGACCGCGTAGGAGCGGACGAAGCCGCTCTGCAACTGGCGGAGCAGGCCGGAGAGTCCGCCCATGGAGGCGGCCGTGCCGTTGACCGCGCCGTCCACCAGGGTGTGGTCGAGCTGGACGAGGGTGGTGGTCAGGTGGCCGCCGCCGCGGACGAAGACGAGGTCGTTGAAGTCGTCCTGGAGGAGGTCGCGGCGGGCGGCGCGGGTGAGCAGCGATCCGCGGGGGGCGAGCGACGGGACCGGCCGGCGGCCGTACATCAGCCAGGCGACGGCGACGCCGAGGAGGAGGACGGCGATGGTGGCGGCGGTGACGGTCGTGGCGCTGACCGGGGAGTGGCCGTGCGCGAAGGAGGTCACGGGCTCCAGCCACTTCACGAAGGCTTCGTTGAGGCTGAACAGGCCGCCGGCGAAGACCGATCCGATGGCCAGCACGATCATGGGGAGGGTCATGACCTTCGGCGACTCGTGCGGGTGCGGCGGAGCGTACTCGCCCCTGGTCTCGGCCGCGGGCTCGACGGAGGGCTGGTCGGGCGACGGGGTGGGTGCCTTGCGCCAGCGCTCCTCGCCGAAGAAGGTCATCAGCATCACCCGGGTCATGTAGAACGCGGTGATCGCGGCGCCCAGGAGGGCCGCGCCGCCGAGGATCCAGCCTTCGGTGCCGCCCTTGGCGAACGCCGCCTCGATGATCTTGTCCTTGGAGAAGAAGCCGGACAGGCCGGGGAAGCCGATGATCGCGAGATAGCCGAGGCCGAAGGTGACGAAGGTGACCGGCATGTACTTGCGCAGGCCGCCGTAACGGCGCATGTCCACCTCGTCGTTCATGCCGTGCATCACCGAGCCGGCGCCGAGGAAGAGGCCCGCCTTGAAGAAACCGTGGGTGACCAGGTGCATGATCGCGAAGGCGTAGCCGATCGGGCCCAGGCCGGCCGCCAGGATCATGTAGCCGATCTGCGACATCGTCGAGCCGGCCAGGGCCTTCTTGATGTCGTCCTTGGCGCAACCGACGATCGCACCGAAGAGGAGGGTGACCGCGCCGACCGCGACGACGGCGGTCTGGGCGTCCGGTGCGGCATTGAAGATCGCTCCGGAGCGGGTGATCAGGTACACGCCGGCGGTGACCATCGTGGCGGCGTGGATCAGGGCGGAGACCGGGGTGGGGCCCTCCATGGCGTCCCCGAGCCAGGACTGCAGCGGCACTTGGGCGGACTTGCCGCAGGCGGCCAGCAGCAGCATCAGTCCGATGGCGGTGAGCTTGCCCTCGGAGGTGGCGCCGGTGGAGGCGAGCACCGGGCCGAACGCGAACGTCCCGAACGTCGTGAACATCAGCATGATCGCGATGGACAGGCCCATGTCGCCGACGCGGTTGACGAGGAACGCCTTCTTGGCGGCGGTGGCCGCGCTCGGCTTGTGCTGCCAGAAGCCGATGAGGAGGTACGAGGCGAGGCCGACGCCCTCCCAACCGACGTACAGCAGGAGGTAGTTGTCGGCGAGGACGAGCAGCAGCATCGCCGCGAGGAAGAGGTTGAGGTAGCCGAAGAAGCGGCGGCGCCGTTCGTCGTGCTCCATGTAGCCGATCGAGTAGACGTGGATCAGTGAGCCGACGCCGGTGATCAGCAGGACGAAGGTCATGGACAGCTGGTCGAGCTGGAAGGCGACGTCGGCCCGGAAGCCGCCGACCGGGATCCAGGTGAACAGGTGCTGGTGCAGCGCCCGGTGGTCGGCGCTCCTGCCGAGCATGTCGGCGAAGAGCGCCACTCCGACGGCGAACGACGCCGCCGCGAAGAGGGTGCCGATCCAGTGGCCGGTGCGGTCGAGCCGTTTTCCGCCGCACAGCAGCAGGGCCGCACCGACCAGCGGTGCCGCGACGAGCAGCGCGATCAAGTTCTCCACTTTGGGCGACCCCTTACAGCTTCATCAGGCTGGCGTCGTCGACCGAGGCCGTATGACGGGTGCGGAAGATCGTCACGATGATCGCCAGGCCGACCACGACCTCGGCCGCGGCGACGACCATCGTGAAGAAGGCGATGATCTGGCCGTCCAGATTCCCGTGCAGGCGGGAGAAGGTGACGAAGGCGAGGTTGCAGGCGTTGAGCATCAGCTCGATGCACATGAACACCACGATGGCGTTCCGCCTGATCAGGACCCCGGCCGCGCCGATGGTGAACAGCAGGGCGGCGAGATAGAGGTAGTAGACCGGGTTCATTTCTTGGCCCCCTCCTTGTGCTCCTTCGGCGACGCGCCACCGGACGGCGGGGCTTCGGGCTGCTCGCCGGAGCCGCGGCCCAGCCAGTCCTCGGAGCGCCGCTCCAGCGCCTTGAGGTCGGCGAGCGACTCGCGGGAGACGTCCCGGATCTGGCCGCGGTCGCGCAGCGTCGGACTGACGGTCAGCTCGGACGGGGTGCCGTCGGGCAGCAGGCCGGGGATGTCCACGGCGTTGTGCCGGGCGTAGACGCCGGGGGCGGGCAGCGGCGGCACCTGCTTGCCCTCGCGGACGCGGGCCTCGGACTGCTCGCGCTGGGTTTTGGCGCGCTCGGTGCGCTCCCGGTGGGTGAGCACCATCGCGCCGACGGCCGCGGTGATCAGCAGGGCGCCGGTGATTTCGAAGGCGAAGACGTACTTGGTGAAGATGAGCGCGGCCAGGCCCTGGACGTTGCCTCCGGCGTTGGCCTCGCCCAGGCCGTTGAACTCCTTGAGGGAGGCGTTGCCGATGCCGGCGATCAGCAGGATGCCGAAGCCGAGGCCCAGTCCGGCGGCCAGCCAGCGCTGGCCCTTGAGCGTCTCCTTGAGGGAGTCCGCGGCGGTGACCCCGACCAGCATGACGACGAACAGGAACAGCATCATGATCGCGCCGGTGTAGACGACGATCTGCACGACGCCGAGGAAGTACGCGCCGTTGGCGAGGTAGAAGACCGCCAGGACGATCATGGTGCCGGCGAGCGACAGGGCGCTGTGCACGGCCCGCTTCATCAGGATCGTGCAGAGGGCGCCGACGACGGCGACGGTGCCCAGGAGCCAGAACTGCACGGCCTCGCCGGTGGAGGCCGCGGCGGCGAGGGAGATCATCGCTCGGTCACCTCCCGCGCGGCGGGCTCCTGCGGGCCGGTCGTGGCAGCGGCTTCCTGGGGCTGCTCGCCCTTGGAGCGGGCCACTTGACGGACCGTCCCCGGGGCGGCCTCGGTCACCAGGCCGTTGTAGTAGTCCTTCTCCGTCATGCCGGGGTGGATGGCATGCGGCGTGTCGACCATCGTGTCCTCCAGGCCGGCGAGCAGCTCCTCCTTGGTGTAGATGAGCGAGGCGCGGGACCGGTCGGCGAGTTCGTACTCATTGGTCATGGTCAGTGCGCGGGTGGGGCAGGCCTCCACGCACAGGCCGCACAGGATGCAGCGCAGGTAGTTGATCTGGTAGACGCGGCCGTAGCGCTCGCCCGGGGAGTAGCGCTCCTCGTCGGTGTTGTCCGCGCCCTCGACGTAGATCGCGTCGGCCGGGCAGGCCCAGGCGCACAGCTCGCAGCCGATGCACTTCTCCAGCCCGTCGGGGTGGCGGTTGAGCTGATGGCGGCCGTGGAAGCGCGGCGCCGTCGGCTTCTTCTCCTCCGGGTACTGCTCGGTCAGCCGCTTCTTGAACATGGCCTTGAAGGTCACGCCGAAGCCGGCCACGGGGTTCTGGAACTCAGGCACCGTCGCCCCCCTTTCCGTCGGTTGCGTTTCCGTCACTGACAGTGTCCACCCGACCACTGACAATCAACTCGCGGTCTCCCCCGCGCGGGCGCCGGCGCGGCACCGGCGGCAGGCTCTGTCCGGGCAGTGGCGGCACCGGGAACCCGCCGGCCATCGGGTCGAACGCCCCCTCGCCGTCCGGCTCCTCCTCCTTCTCACCGCGCCGGAAGAAGTCCACGAGCAGCGAGACCAGCAGCAGCGCGACCGCGCCGCCGGCGACGTAGAGCACGATCTGGGAGAAGTCGTAGCCCTCGTTCTTCAGTGCCCGGACGGTGGCGACGAGCATCAGCCAGACCAGCGAGATCGGGATGAGGACCTTCCAGCCCAGCTTCATCAGCTGGTCGTAGCGCACCCGGGGGAGCGTGCCGCGCAGCCAGATGAAGAAGAACAGCAGCAGCTGCACCTTGATCGTGAACCACAGCATCGGCCACCAGCCGTGGTTGGCGCCCTCCCAGAACGCCGAGATCGGGTACGGGGCCCGCCAGCCGCCGAGGAAGAGGGTGGTCGCGACCGCCGAGACCGTCACCATGTTCACGTACTCGGCGAGCATGAACATCGCGAACTTGATGGACGAGTACTCGGTGTTGAAGCCGCCGACGAGGTCGCCCTCGGACTCCGGCATGTCGAACGGCGCCCGGTTGGTCTCCCCCACCATCGTGGCGATGTAGATGAGGAACGACACCGGCAGCAGCAGGATGTACCACCTGTTCGCCTGCGCCTCCACGATGGTGGAGGTCGACATCGACCCGGAGTACAGGAAGACCGAGGCGAAGGCGGCGCCCATCGCGATCTCGTACGAGATCATCTGCGCGCACGAGCGGAGACCGCCCAGCAGCGGGTACGTCGAGCCGGAGGACCAGCCCGCCAGCACGATGCCGTAGATGCCGATCGACGCGGTGGCCAGGATGTAGAGGATGCCGATGGGCAGGTCGGTCAGCTGCATCGTGGTGCGCTGGCCGAAGATCGAGACCTCGTTGTCGGCCGGGCCGAACGGGATCACCGCGATCGCCATGAACGCCGGGATGGCCGCCACGATCGGCGCGAGGACGTAGACGACCTTGTCGGCCCGCCGGACGACCAGGTCCTCCTTCAGCATCAGCTTGATGCCGTCGGCGAGCGACTGGAGCATGCCCCAGGGCCCGTGCCGGTTGGGGCCGATGCGCAACTGCATCCAGGCGACGACCTTGCGCTCCCACACGATGGAGAACAGCACGGTCAGCATCAGGAACGCGAAGCAGAAGACCGCCTTGACGACGACCAGCCACCACGGGTCGCGGCCGAACATCGACAGGTCCTCCTGGGCCAGCGCGGTCTGCGCGGCGGCCAGTTGACCGAGCTGCATCATGCGTCCACCTCCTTGGCCGGCTCCGGCGTGCCCGGGGCGGCGGAGATCCTCACCAGTTCGCCGGGGCGCGCACCGGTGTCGGCGGCGACGCCCCCGCCCGTGGAGTTGAGCGGCAGCCACACCACCCGGTCGGGCATCGGCGTGACCGCGAGCGGCAGCCGCACCGAGCCGGCCGGCCCGCTGACCGCCAGCAGGTCGCCGTCCTTGACGCCGGTCTCGGCGGCGGTGGCCTCCGACATCCGGGCGACGGCGGCGTGCCGGGTGCCGGCCAGCGCCTCGTCGCCTTCCTGGAGGACGCCCTGGTCCAGCAGCAGCCGGTGCCCGGCGAGCACCGCCTCGCCGGTGCCGGGCCGGGGCAGCGGCCGCCCGGTCTCCAGCGGGTCGGCCGCGTACGGGCCGTCCCAGCTGCCGAGCCGGGTCAGTTCGCGGCGTACGGAGGCGACGTCCGGCAGCGCCAGGTGGACGTCGAGGGCGTCGGCGAGCATGTGCAGCACCCGGGAGTCCGGCAGCAGATGGCGGCGGGTCATCTGGTCGGGCTTGAGCGCGGCGTCGAACAGCCGGGCCCGGCCCTCCCAGTTGAGGAACGTTCCGGCCTTCTCCACCACGGCCGCCACCGGGAGGACCACATCGGCCCGCTCGGTGACGGCGGAGGGCCGCAGCTCCAGGCTGACCAGGAAACCGACCTCGTCCAGGGCGGTCAGTGCCCGGGCCGGGTCCGGCAGGTCGGCGACCTCGACACCGGCCACCAGCAGCGCGCTCAGCTCACCGGTCGCCGCGGCCTCGATGATCTGGCCGGTGTCCCGGCCGTGCCGGTGAGGCAGCGCGGCCACGCCCCAGGCGGCGGCGACCTCGTCGCGGGCCCGCGGGTCGGTGGCCGGCCGGCCGCCGGGCAGCAGCCCCGGCAGCGCGCCCGCCTCCACGGCGCCGCGTTCGCCCGCCCGCCGTGGGATCCACACCAGCCGCGCGCCGGTCGCGGTGGCGGCGCGTACCGCGGCGGTCAGCGCGCCCGGCACCGCCGCCAGCCGCTCACCGACGACGATCACCGCGCCGTCCACGCGCAGCGCCTCGGCCGCGGCCTGCCCCTCGCCCGAGAGGCCGGCGTCGCCGGCCAGCGCGTCCAGCCATTCCGTTTCGGTGCCGGGCGCGGCCGGCAGCAGCGTCCCGCCGGCCTTGATCAGGCCGCGGGAGGCGTAGGCGGCGAGCCCGAAGGTGCGCTGCCCGTACTTGCGGTGGGCCTTGCGCAGCCGCAGGAAGACGCCGGGCGCCTCCTCCTCCGCCTCGATGCCCGCCAACAGCACGGCCGGCGCCTTCTCCAGGGCGGTGTACGTGACCCCGCCGCCACCGAGGTCACGGCCGCGGCCGGCGACCCGGGCGGCCAGGAAGTCCGCCTCCTCGGCGCTGTGCACCCGCGCCCGGAAGTCGATGTCGTTGGTGTGCAGCGCGATCCGGGCGAACTTGGCGTACGCGTAGGCGTCCTCGACGGTGAGCCGGCCGCCGGTCAGCACACCGGTACGGCCCTTGGCCGCGGCCAGCCCGCGGGCCGCGGCGTCCAGGGCCGCCGGCCAGCTCGCCGGCTCCAGTTCCCCGGACTCCGCATTGCGCACCAACGGGTGCTCCAGCCGGTCACGCTGCTGCGCGTACCGGAAGGCGAAGCGCCCCTTGTCGCAGACCCACTCCTCGTTGACCTCCGGGTCCTGGGCGGCCAGCCGCCGCATGACCTTGCCGCGCCGGTGGTCGGTGCGCGTCGCGCAGCCGCCCGCGCAGTGCTCGCACACCGACGGCGACGACACCAGGTCGAAGGGGCGGGAGCGGAAGCGGTAGGCGGCCGAGGTGAGCGCGCCGACCGGGCAGATCTGGATGGTGTTGCCGGAGAAGTACGACTGGAAGGGATCGCCCTCCCCCGTGCCGACCTGCTGGAGCGCGCCGCGCTCGACCAGCTCGATCATCGGGTCGCCGGCGATCTGGTTGCTGAAGCGGGTGCACCGCGCACACAGCACGCAGCGCTCGCGGTCCAGCAGCACCTGGGTGGAGATCGGCACCGGCTTGGCGAACGTGCGCTTCTTGCCCTCGAAGCGCGAGTCCGGGTCGCCGACCTGCATCGCCTGGTTCTGCAGCGGGCACTCGCCGCCCTTGTCGCAGACCGGGCAGTCCAGCGGGTGGTTGATCAGCAGCAGCTCCATCACGCCGCGCTGCGCCTTCTCGGCCACCGGGGACGTCAGCTGCGACTTGACGACCATGCCGTCGGTGCAGGTGATCGTGCAGGACGCCATCGGCTTGCGCTGGCCCTCGACCTCGACGATGCACTGCCGGCAGGCGCCCGCCGGGTCCAGCAGCGGGTGGTCGCAGAAGCGCGGGATCTCGATGCCGAGGAGTTCGGCGGCGCGGATGACCAGCGTCCCCTTGGGGACGGAGATCTCGATGCCGTCGATCGTCAGGGTGACGAGGTCCTCCGGGGGGACGGCGGCGGAGCCGTTGCTCGACCCCGTTGTGGTGACGGTCATGCATTCACCCCCAGGTGAGCGTCGTTGTCGGCCCACAGGGTCGACTTGGCGGGGTCGAACGGGCAGCCCCGGCCGGTGATGTGCTGCTCGTACTCCTCGCGGAAGTACTTGAGCGAGGAGAAGATGGGCGAGGCGGCGCCGTCGCCGAGCGCGCAGAACGACTTGCCGTTGATGTTGTCGGCGATGTCGGCGATCTTGTCGAGGTCGGCCGTCCGGGCCCTGCCCGCCTCGATGTCGCGCAGCAACTGCACCAGCCAGTACGTCCCTTCACGGCACGGTGTGCACTTGCCGCAGGACTCGTGCGCGTAGAACTCGGTCCAGCGGGTGACCGCCCGCACCACACAGGTGGTCTCGTCGAAGCACTGCAGCGCCTTGGTGCCGAGCATCGAGCCGGCCGCACCGACGCCCTCGTAGTCGAGGGGCACATCGAGGTGCTCGTCGGTGAACATCGGCGTGGAGGAGCCGCCGGGCGTCCAGAACTTCAGCCGGTGGCCGCGGCGCATCCCGCCGCTCATGTCGAGCAGCTGGCGCAGGGTGATGCCCAACGGGGCTTCGTACTGGCCCGGGTTGGTGACGTGGCCGCTGAGCGAGTAGAGCGTGAAGCCCGGGGACTTCTCACTGCCCATCGACCTGAACCAGTCTTTTCCTTTGGCGAGGATCGCGGGAACCGACGCGATGGATTCGACGTTGTTCACGACAGTGGGGCAGGCGTAGAGGCCGGCCACCGCCGGGAAGGGGGGACGCAGCCGGGGCTGTCCGCGACGGCCCTCCAGGGAATCCAGCAGCGCGGTTTCCTCACCGCAGATGTACGCGCCGGCGCCCGCGTGCACGATCACGTCCAGGTCGAGTCCCGACCCCAGGATGTTCTTTCCGAGGAAGCCCGCCGCGTAGGCCTCGCGCACGGCTTCGTGCAGCCGGCGCAGTACGGGTACGACCTCGCCGCGCAGATAGATGAAGGCGTGGTGCGCACGGATCGCGTGACAGGCGATCACGATGCCTTCGATGAGGGCATGCGGGTTCGCGAAGAGGAGGGGGATGTCCTTGCAGGTCCCCGGCTCCGATTCGTCGGCGTTGACAACGAGATAGTGCGGTTTGCCGTCGCCCTGCGGAATGAACTGCCATTTCATTCCGGTGGGGAAGCCCGCGCCGCCGCGGCCGCGCAGACCGGAGTCCTTGACGTAGGCGATGACGTCGTCGGGGGACATCGCGAGCGCCTTGCGCAGGCCCTCGTAGCCCTCGTGCCGGCGGTAGGTTTCCAGCGTCCAGGACTCGGGCTGGTCCCAGAAGGCGGACAGGACGGGCACGAGGAGCTTCTCGGGGCTGGCCTCTCCCCCGGCCGGTGGCCGGGAGGAGCCCCCGTATTCGGCTGCCACGGTCATCACTCCCCCTCCTCTGCTGTGGGCCCGGCCGTATCGTCGCCGCGGGGCGGAGCCCCTTCGTCCGGGGCGGTGGTGGGAGACGGGTGGGCCTCGTCGGAGGCCGAGGTTTCCTGCGGGGCGTCGTGGGAGCTGGGGTGTCCCGCGGGTGCCTGTTCGCCGGGGTGGCCGGCGGGGGGTTCACCGGCGGTGCCCTCCTCGGGGCGGCCGCCCTCGCCGGCACGGGGCGAGACGACGTGATCGGCGCCGGCGCCACGGCCGGGCGCGGCCTCCCCCTTGGCGAGGCGGAGCCCGATCAGCGAGGCGGGCCCGGCGCCCCCGGTGGCGGCGGTGGCGCCCGGCCGCTCGTCGGGGAATCCTGCGAGGATCCGAGCCGTCTCCTGGAAGGTGCACAGCGGTGCGCCGCGGGTGGGCGCGACGGGCCGGCCGGCCCGCAGGTCGTCGACGAGCTGCCGGGCGGACTCCGGTGTCTGGTTGTCGAAGAACTCCCAGTTGACCATCACCACGGGCGCGAAGTCGCAGGCGGCGTTGCACTCGATGTGTTCGAGGGTGACGGCGCCGTCCTCGGTGGTCCCGCCGTTGGCGACGCCGAGGTGCTCCTGGAGCTCCTCGAAGATGGCGTCGCCGCCCATCACCGCACACAGCGTGTTGGTGCAGACCCCGACCTGGTAGTCGCCGCCGGCCTTGCGCCGGTACATGGAGTAGAAGGTCGAGACGGCGGTGACCTCGGCGGTGGTCAGGTCCAGCAGTTCGGCGCAGAAGCGGATGCCGGTGCGGGTGACGTGCCCGTCCTCGGCCTGGACGAGGTGCAGCAGCGGCAGCAGCGCCGAGCGCGGGCCGGGGTAGCGGGCGATCACCTCCTTGGCGTCCGCCTCCAGCCGGGCCCGGACGTCGGCCGGGTAGTCGGGGGCGGGGAGCGCGGGCATCCCCAGGCTGGTGGGGCTTGCGGGGGCTCCCTGCGGAGAAGACGCAGTGGTCACCGGTCGACGCCTCCCATCACGGGGTCGATGGACGCGACGGCGACGATGACGTCGGCGACCTGGCCGCCTTCGCACATCGCCGCCATGGCCTGCAGGTTGGTGAAGGACGGGTCGCGGAAGTGCACCCGGTAGGGGCGGGTGCCACCGTCGCTGACCGCGTGCACGCCCAGTTCGCCCTTGGGTGACTCGACGGCCGCGTAGGCCTGTCCGGGCGGGACCCGGAAGCCCTCGGTCACGAGCTTGAAGTGGTGGATCAGGGCCTCCATCGAGGTGCCCATGATCTTCTTGATGTGGTCGAGGGAGTTGCCGAGGCCGTCCGGGCCGAGCGCCAGCTGGGCGGGCCAGGCGATCTTCTTGTCGGCGACCATCACCGGCCCCGGTTCGAGCCGGTCCAGGCACTGCTCGATGATCCGCAGCGACTGCCGCATCTCCTCCAGCCGCACCAGGAACCGCCCGTAGGCGTCGCAGGTGTCGGCGGTCGGGATGTCGAACTCGTAGTCCTCGTAACCGCAGTACGGCTGCGTCTTGCGCAGATCGTGCGGCAGGCCGGCGGAGCGCACGATCGGCCCGGTGGCGCCGGTGGCCATGCAGCCGGCCAGGTCGAGGTAGCCGATGCCTTCCATGCGGCCCTTGAAGACCGGGTTGCCGGTGGCGAGCTTGTCGTACTCGGGGAGGTTCTTGCGCATCTTCTTGACGAAGGCGCGCACCTGGTCGACGGCGCCCGGGGGCAGGTCCTGGGCCAGGCCGCCGGGCCGGATGTAGGCGTGGTTCATCCGCAGGCCGGTGATCAGCTCGTAGATGTCGAGGATCAGCTCGCGGTCCCGGAAGCCGTAGATCATGATCGTGGTGGCGCCCAGCTCCATGCCGCCGGTGGCGATGCACACCAGGTGGGAGGAGAGCCGGTTGAGTTCCATCAGCATCACGCGGACGACCGAGGCCCGGTCGGGGACGTCGTCGGTGATGCCGAGCAGCTTCTCCACGGCCAGGCAGTAGGCCGTCTCGTTGAAGAAGGGGGTGAGGTAATCCATCCTCGTGACGAAGGTGGTGCCCTGCGTCCAGGTCCGGTATTCGAGGTTCTTCTCGATGCCGGTGTGCAGATAGCCGATGCCGCAGCGGGCCTCGGTGACGGTCTCCCCGTCGATCTCCAGGATCAGCCGGAGCACGCCGTGCGTGGACGGGTGCTGCGGCCCCATGTTGACGATGATCCGCTCGTCGTCGGACTTCGCCGCGGACGCCGCGATCTCGTCCCAGTCGCCGCCGGTGACGTTGTAGACGGTGCCCTCGGTGGTCTCCCGGGCGAGCGACTCGGTGGTGTCGAAGTCGCTGGAGGTGCGGTGGCCGTTCGGGGAGTGGGAGTGCGGTGCAGTAGTCATCAGCTGTACGACCTCCGCTGGTCGGGAGCCGGGATCTGGGCGCCCTTGTACTCGACGGGAATGCCGCCGAGCGGGTAGTCCTTGCGCTGCGGGAAGCCCTGCCAGTCGTCCGGCATCATGATCCGGGTCAGCGCGGGATGGCCGTCGAAGACCAGGCCGAAGAAGTCGTAGGTCTCGCGCTCGTGCCAGTCGTTGGTCGGGTAGACCGCGACGAGCGAGGGGATGTGCGGGTCCGTGTCCGGCGCGGAGACCTCCAGCCGGATCAGCCGGTTGTGGGTGATCGAGCGCAGGTGGTAGACGGCGTGCAGCTCACGGCCCTTGTCGCCGGGGAAGTGGACGCCGCTGACGCCGGTACACAGCTCGAAGCGGAGCGCCGGGTCGTCGCGCAGGGTCCGGGCGACCGTCGGCAGGTACTCCCGCTCGATGTGGAAGGTCAGCTCGCCGCGGTCGACGACGGTCTTGTCGATGACGTTCTCGGGGACCAGGCCCTGTTCGTCGAGGGCGCCTTCGAGTTCGTCGGCGATCTCGTCGAAGTCCCCGTACGCGCCCGGGGCGCCGGGCCCGCCGTACGGCCGGGAGGTCGCGCCGGGCAGCCGGACGGTCCGGACCAGGCCGCCGTAGCCGCTGGTGTCGCCGCCGTTGTCGGCGCCGAACATCCCGCGCCGGGTGGCGATCACCTCGCCGGTGTCGTCGCGCTGCGCCGGGACGGCGTCGTCGTCGGCGTTGTTGGCGTTGTTGCCGTTCGGCTCGTCCGGACGCTCGGGGTTCTTCTGCTCACTCACCGCAGCAGCCCCTTCATCTCGATCAGCGGGAGCGCCTTGAGCGCGGCTTCCTCGGCCTCGCGGGCGGCCTGCTGCTGGTTGACCCCGAGCTTGGTGTGCTGGATCTTGTCGTGCAGCTTGAGGATCGCGTCCATCAGCATTTCGGGGCGCGGCGGGCAGCCCGGGAGATAGATGTCGACGGGCACGATGTGGTCGACGCCCTGCACGATCGCGTAGTTGTTGAACATGCCGCCCGAGGAGGCGCAAACCCCCATGGAGATCACCCACTTCGGGTTCGGCATCTGGTCGTAGACCTGCCGCAGCACGGGGGCCATCTTCTGGCTGACCCGGCCGGCCACGATCATCAGATCCGCCTGCCGCGGGGAGCCGCGGAAGACCTCCATGCCGAAGCGGGCCAGGTCGTAGCGCCCGGCGCCGGTCGTCATCATCTCGATGGCGCAGCAGGCCAGCCCGAAGGTCGCCGGGAAGACCGATGACTTGCGCACCCAGCCCGCGGCCTGTTCGACGGTGGTCAGCAGGAAGCCGCTGGGCAGCTTCTCTTCAAGTCCCATGGGTGGCCCCTAGTCCCATTCCAGGCCGCCGCGACGCCATACGTAGGCGTAGGCGACGAAGACGGTGAGCGCGAAGAGGAGCATCTCGACGAGCCCGAACAGTCCCAGGGCGTCGAAGGTGACGGCCCAGGGATAGAGGAAGACGATCTCGATGTCGAAGACGATGAAGAGCATCGCCGTCAGGTAGTACTTGATCGGGAAGCGGCCGCCACCGGACGGTTGTGGCGTCGGCTCGATCCCGCATTCGTACGCCTCGAGCTTGGCCCGGTTGTAGCGCCTGGGCCCGACGAGCGTGGCCATGACGACGGAGAAGATCGCAAAGCCTGCCCCGAGGGCTCCTAGTACGAGGATGGGCGCGTAAGCGTTCACCGTCCTCGCTCCCTTCAGTCGACGATGACTGGATGGCGGTCCGCCCGGGCCCGCTCGCCGCCCCTCGGAGATCGTGCACATGTGAGGCAGTTCACAAGCCCGAACCGCCTGCATCTTATGCCTGCTGGTCTGTGATCTGCGACACGGGGGTGAACAACGCCTTTGTGATCTTCACCACCCGGCGAAGGATCATGAAGCCGGATGAGCGGTGATCTTCATACGTGAAGCACGCGAGTGATCACCAGAGGTGACATTCACACGGGTTACCGCTGGTCAGCGCGGAATGGCCAATATCAAGTGGTGCCCGCCCAGGGCAAATTGGCGAGCGGCCGCCCCAACTGATATAGGCGGGCCGCCTCGTGGTCGTGACCCGCTCGTGACCCCGCCGTGATCGCCGGCACGTGCCCACGTTCACGAACTCCGGCCACTGTCGGGTCACGGGGGCATAACGGCCCGGATCACGGGAACATAACGGACACTCAAGAGTGACCTATCCCACGCTATTTCGTGCAGTAAGTCCTTGACGCCTGGGAAGCCTTGGCGTGGCGCGTAGGGAAGTGGTAAGCCCCCTCGGAGCCCCTACGGACCCTCAAATGCCGTGCGTAGGAACATGATCGCGAAATTCGGACATCCCGCCGGCGGAGCCGTCAGCGGCAAAAAGTCCCTTTTATTCATCGCGTACGCGTCAAGTGTGGCGCACTGCACTCTTGTTGGCAGCAACCAGCGCCTCCTGATAGCCGTTGGGCCATGTCCCCGAACGCACTCATACCCAGCCACCGGAAGCCCCGCCGCCCTTCCGCGTCCTCCCGGGCGCTGCGCGCGGGTGTGACCGGTGGCTTCCTCACCCTCGCGGTGACCGGCGCGACCGTGCCGGCCAACGCCGCGGAAAAGCCCGTCTCCGAGACCCAGGAGATGCCGACGATCACGACGGCGCTGGCAACCAGCGCCGCCCAGAGCGCCGACACCGCCGAGCAGGTCGCGTTCAACTACGAGCGCCAGGCGCTCCAGGACAGTGCCCTCTCGCACGCCGCCAAGGCAGCGGAGAAGCACAAGGCCGAGGCCGTGAAGAAGGCCAAGGCCGAGGCGAAGAAGAAGGCCGAGGAGGCCCGCAAGGCCAAGGAGGCCGCCCAGGCCCGGGCCTCGCGCTCCGCCGAGCGGACCGCCCTGTCGGCGACGTCCCACGCCACCGGCTCCACCGCCACCCTCGTCTCCTTCCTCAAGGCCCAGCTGGGCAAGGCGTACGTCATGGGCGCCAGCGGCCCCTCCTCGTACGACTGCTCCGGCCTCACCCAGGCCGCCTTCAGCCAGATCGGCATCGACCTGCCGCGCGTGTCGCAGGACCAGTCGACGCAGGGCACCCAGGTCGGCCTCGACAACCTCCAGGTCGGCGACATCCTCTACTGGGGCAGCGCCGGCAGCGCCTACCACGTCGCCGTCTACGTCGGGAACGGCAACTTCATCGGCGCCCAGAACCCGAGCAGCGGCATCGTCGAGCGCCCGCTCAGCTACGACATGCCGACCGGCGCGGTGCGCGTCCTGTAGGACCCCCCGTCGGGCCATCGGCTCCGGCAGCACCAGCACGTACGTGGACCGTACGAGGACCGTACGAGGACCGCCTCTCCTTCGGGAGGGGCGGTCTTTCGCGTGGCAAGCGGCGGTCTTTTGCGCGGCACCGGAGGGTGGTTGTCCGGAATTCGGGTTGGTCGTCCGTATCGCGCGTCACCGAGGGGCGGTGCGCGCCGTTGCACCTCTCGCCATGTCCGTACCCCGCACCGGGCACGAGAGAGGGATCCCGCGCACCGATGACCACGCGCACGACCACCCGTACGATCACCCGCCCGCCCCTCCGGACGACCCACCCGCGTCCCGCCCGCCACCCGGGCCACCCCGGCCTCGCCGGCCGGGCCGCCACGGCCGCCGCCCTCGCCACGGCCCTCGGCCTGGGCGCCCTCCCCGCCACGGCCGCCGCCGGCACGGACCACGGCGGCTGGCACCAGGACGGCCTGTCGCTGAACGCCGCCGACAACAAGAAGGTGGACGCCTTCGTGGCCCGCGCCCGCCGTGCCGAGCGCTCCATCAGCCCCCAGGTCCGCGCCGCCGCCAAGATCAGCCACGCCGAACTCGTCGGGTTCGACCACCGGCTGAAGTCGCCGGACTCGCTGAAGCGGAAGGTCGCCACCGCGATGCGGCAGACCCCGGGACGGACCGTCGACGCCTCGCTCGGCGCGATCAACGACGCGGTCCGGTTCACGCTCCAGTGGCCGGACGCGAAATACGGCCAGGGCGTCACCACCGCCTCCGCGCTGCTGTCCGCCTGGGGCAACGACTCCACCCGCTGGTCCAACACCTGGGACCGCACCGACGGCTACAAGGCGATCAACTCCGCCTGGCGCGCCCCCCGCTCCCACCAGCTCTTCGAGGTCCAGTTCCACACCCCGCAGAGCAAGGCCGCCCAACTGGAGACGCACAAGCTCTACGAGGAGCAGCGGCTGCCCGGCACCCCACCCGAGAAGGTCCGCGAGCTCCAGCAGAAGCAGAACGCTATCTTCGCGGCGGTGCCGGTCCCGCCCGGCGCGGAACGGCTGACCGCCCCGTCCCGCCGGCTCTCCCCGGACCCGGCCCGTCGGCTGCCGGACCCGAACCGGAACCCTGAACCGAGGCGCGACCCGAGTCCGGAGCCGCGGCACGACCGGAACCCCGCCGCGATCCCGAGCGCGAACCCGAACGCGAACGCGAACCCGAGCCTGGATCCGGTGAACTCACACTAAAGCCTGCCCTATAGGGATCAATCCGGGCACAGTTCATTGACGCACGCGAGCCGGCCGGGGCCCATGCCCCGGCCGGCTCGCCTACGCGTACCCCCGCGTCACCCCTGCGCGCACCTCACCCCTTCACAAAGGCCAGCACATCCGCGTTGAGCTGCTCGTGGTGGCTGGCGTAGATGCCGTGCCCGGCCGTCGGGTACTCCTCGTAGACCGCGCCGGGGATCAGCCGGGCGGTCCGCCGGCCGGTGAGCTCCACCGGGGCGGAGGCGTCGGCCGCACCGTGGATGACGAGCACCGGGACGTCGATCTCCGGCAGCGTGGCCCGCTGATCGTTGAACAGCGACTCCCGCTGCGCCTGGAGCGTCGCCCACGGTGAGGCCGACAGACACTGCGCCAGGGTGTGCTCCACCAGGGCCGGGGAAACCTCGTTGCCCAGGTGGGTGGCGAAGAACGCCTGCGCCTGACGGGTCAGCCACTTGGGCCGGTCCGCCCGCAACTGCGCCATCGTCGCCGCCACCGCCGCCTCCGGCACCCCGTCCGGGTTGTCCTCGGTACCGGCCAGGAACGGCAGCATCGCCGCGATCAGCACCGCCCGGCTGACCCGCTCCGAGCCGTGCCGCGCCAGATAGCGGGCGATCTCCGCGCCGCCCAGCGAGTGCCCGATGAGGGTGACGTTCCGCAGGTCGAGGTGGTCGAGCAGCGCGGCCAGATCGTCAGCGGTGGAATCGATGTCGTACCCGCCGGAGGGCCGGTCCGAACGACCGTGACCACGCCGGTCGAACGCCACACAGCGGAAGCCGTTCTCCGCGAAGAACGGGAGCTGGTACTCCCACATCTCGGTGTTCAGCATCGAGCTCGCCACAAACACCAGCGTCTCGCCGGTGCCGTACTCCTCGTACCACAGCTGCGTACCGTCGTGCGTCTCGAAGAACATGCCGCTTCCTCCCCGCTGCGGGCGGCCCCTGCCGCCCGGTGTCCTTGACGCACACAAGCTTCGCGGCAGGCCCCCGGCGGCTCAATTACCCATGAGGTCATGTGACCCCGGGGTCAGTGGCCATGAGGTCATGCGACAGGGCGGCCGGAAGCTTTTCCGGCCGCCCTGTCAGAGGTCGTGGACGCGTCGCGCCCCCCGCTACGCCTTCGGTGCCACCTTGCTCAGCCCGTTGATGATCCGGTCCATCGCGTCGCCGCCCGTGGGGTCGGTGAGGTTGGCCAGCATCTTCAGCGTGAAGCGCATCAGCAGCGGATGGGTCAGCCCGCGCTGGGCGGCGATCTGCATGACCTTCGGGTTGCCGATGAGCTTCACGAAGGCCCGGCCGAGCGAGTAGTAGCCGCCGTAGGTGTCCTTGAGGATCTTCGGGTACCGGTGCAGCGCCAGCTCCCGCTGCGCATACGTGGCACGCGCCTGCGCCTGCACGATCACCTCGGCCGCGATCGCCCCCGACTCCATGGCGTACGCGATGCCCTCACCGTTGAACGGATTGACCAGGCCGCCCGCGTCACCGACCAGCAGCAGCCCCTTGGTGTAGTGGGGCTGGCGGTTGAAGGCCATCGGCAGCGCCGCGCCGCGGATCGGGCCGGTCATGTTCTCCGGCGTGTAGCCCCACTCCTCGGGCATCGACGCGCACCACGCCTTGAGGATCTCCCGCCAGTCCAGCTCCCGGAACGACGCGGAGGTGTTCAGCACCCCCAGCCCGACGTTGCTCGTCCCGTCGCCCATCCCGAAGATCCAGCCGTAACCCGGCAGCAGCCGGTCCTGCGCCCCGCGCCGGTCCCACAGCTCCAGCCAGGACTCCAGGTAGTCGTCGTCGTGCCGCGGCGACGTGAAGTACGTACGGACCGCGACGCCCATCGGACGGTCCTCGCGGCGGTGCAGGCCCATCGCCAGCGAGAGGCGGGTGGAATTGCCGTCGGCCGCGACCACGAGCGGGGCGTGGAAGGTGACCGGGGTCTTCTCCTCACCGAGCTTGGCGTGCACACCGGTGATGTGGCCGGTCAGCTCGTTCACGATCGGCGCGCCCACGTTGCAGCGCTCGTACAGCCGCGCGCCCGCCTTCTGCGCCTGCCGCGCCAGCTGCTCGTCGAAATCGTCGCGCTTACGGACGAGCCCGTAGTCCGGGAAGGAGGCGAGTTCCGGCCAGTCCAGCTGGAGCCGGGAGCCGCCGCCGATGATCCGCAGCCCCTTGTTGCGCAGCCAGCCCGCTTCCTCCGAGATGTCGATGCCCATCGCCACCAGCTGCTTGGTCGCGCGCGGCGTCAGCCCGTCACCGCAGACCTTCTCCCGCGGGAACGCGGTCTTCTCCAGCAGCAGCACGTCCAGCCCGGACTTGGCGAGGTGATACGCGGTGGCCGAACCGGCCGGACCGGCACCGACGACGATCACATCCGCGGTGTTCTCCGAGAGGGCGGTGGTCTCCGGGACGGCAGCGTTCGCCGGGACGGCGGTGTTCTTCGGGGCGGCAGTGGTCACGGAATCGGTCGCGGGCCCGGACGCGGACTCGGACTCGGGCGCGGGCTCGGACGCGGACTCGGTCACGGCGGTGTCTCCCGAAAGTCGATATCTGGATATCTGGGTGCCGACCGGCACCGGGCATGTGCAGTCTATGGGGGCCCCGGTGATCAACACCTGAAGGGTTGTCGCATGAAGCCGAAGGGTTGTGCCGTGAAGCCGAAGGGTTGTGCCATGACGTCCCAGATCCCGCCGACCGCGCCCGCTACCCCGCCGATCACCTCCCGGAACCCGTCGGCCGTGCCCGGGCGGCCCCGCCCGGACCTGCCGCTGCCCGCCGTCGAACTCCGCGTGCCCACCGACGAGGACGCGCTGCACTGGCACCGGGTCTTCAACGATCCGGAGGTCATGGAATTCCACGGCGGCGCCCCCGCCGAACTCTCCTTCTACGAAGAACTCACCGCCCGCCAGCGCCGCCACCACGCCGAACTCGGCTTCTGCCTCTACACGTTGCTCGACCCGGCCGACGGCGCCGTCATGGGCTTCACCGGCGCCCAGCCCTGGCCCAGGGACTGGGGGCCGGTGGGTGAGATCGAGATCGGCTGGCGCCTCGGCCGCGCGTACTGGGGCAAGGGCTACGCCAGCGCCGCGGCCACCGCCGCCCTGGAAACCGTACGCACAGCGGGCGTACGCGACGTCGTCGCCGTGATCGACGCCCGCAACACCCGCTCGATCGCGGTCACCCGCCGCCTGGGCATGCACCACGCCGAAACCCTGCTCAGACCGGTGAGCGGGCACACGACGCACTGCTACCGACTGGAGGTGTGAGGGGGCGGAAGAGGGCGAGGGGGCGGAAGAGGGTGAGGGGGCGGGGCAGGGTGGGTGTGCCAGGCTCTGCCCCGTCCTCCATCTCCCCCACCTCCTCCGCCTTCTCCGCCTTCTCCGCCTCCTCCGCCTCCTCCGCCTCCTCCACCGCTAGTCGACGTCCACGTCGCTGACGGACCACGTGCTGAGCGCCGTGCTGAAGACCTTGTCGTTCTCGGGGTCGTACAGCGCGTCCAGGCACTCGTAATAGACGCTGTACTCGGTCCCGTCCTCGGCCACGTACGCCTGGTCGATGGCGTGCACGGTGTTCCCGGTGTCGTTGACGTACGTGAACTCCCAGCGAGCGCCCGGACGATGGGCGAAGGTGTTCTTCTTCAGCTCCACCCGCTGGTAGTTCGTCCGTTTCTTGGCGCCCTTCTCCAGATTCACGAAGTTCCCGTACGACGAGGACGGGGCGTGCGCGATGACCCCGATACGCAGGTACTGCTTACCGACCGGGGCCGTGTAGTCGACCTGCGTGCCCTTCACCGAACGCGTCCAGTCGCTCTTCACGGCGAGCGAGAACCCGTACGGGTCGTACTTCTGGACGAACCCGTCGGGGAGCCCGGCAGTCGGGCCCGGGGTGGGGCCTCCCGCGGGGTCAGCGGTGACCGTGGGGGCGGGGGACGGCGACGGGGACGTCGAGCCCGAGGCCCCACCGGCCTTGCCGGCAGTGTCCGACTCGGGGTTGCCGGCGTCCTTCTGGTCGCTGCCGTCCTTCTGGTCGCTGCCGTCCTTCTGGTCGCTGCCGTCCTTCTGCCTTCCGGCGTCCTGATGGTTGCCGGCGTCCCGATGAGCCAGGAAATACAGCGCCCCCGCGGTCGCACCCCCACCAACCAGGAACGCGGCCAACGCCAGCCCCACCCACTTCACGACCCGGGCCCGCGGCCGCGCCTGGGCCGGGGCATCGGTGGACGAGACATCGGATGGCGGGGCGTCGGTCGGCGGGGCGTCGGTGGGTGGGGCGTCGGTCGGCGGGGCAGCGGAGGGGGCAGCGGTCGGCGGGGCAGGGGGCGAGGCGGGAGCACCGCCTGCTGCCGGGGAGGGGGCGGGAGCACCGCCCGCTGCCGGAGCTGGAACGAAAGCCGCAGCCCCAGGCCCGGGAGCCGCACCCGACCCAGGCGCCGGCAGGGGCGTCTGGGACATCGGGGATGTCGGGGGCGTCGGGGACGTCGGGGATGTTGGGGACATCAGGGGCGGCGCCCCCGCGACCCCTGCCCCAGCAGCGAGTGATGCTCCAGCCCCAGCCTCGGCCCTGACCCCCGTCATCCTCCGCAGATACGGAACGACCACCACCGCCCCGAACACCCACAACAGCGCGAACAGCAGCGTCTCCGCACCGCCCACGCCGATCTCGCCATGAGCACCCAGGGCATCACCGCCGCCGTATCCCCCGCCGTATCCCCCGCCGTAACCGCCGTAGCCCTCGCCATAGCCTCCGCCGTAGCCACCGCCCGCCTGGAACGCCGCGCTCGCGCTCGCCCCCGCGACCAGCACCAGCGCCATCAGAGAAGCCACGAAGAAGCCTGCGGACAGCAGCTGTTCACGACGGTCGGCGCTGCGCCGTACGACCAGAAAACCGACCAGCAGCGCACAGACCAGCCCGCCGACGATGATCCCGAACAGCACCCAGCCGCCGCCCTGGTCCGCCAACTCGCCGTAGCCGATCGACTGACGACCCGAGGGGTCGAGGAACGGGATGTCGGGAAGGGTCCACTCCGCGTTCAGCGGCGCGCCCCAGGCCACCGCGAGGGCCAGCGCACCGATGTTGGGCAGCAGCACCAGCATCGCCACTACAGCGCCGCCGTCGATGTCCTTCTTCGCCGTGGCGAGCAGCGTCACGACGGTGACGATCCCGGCCAGGGTGGCCACGATCAGCAGCGCGAGCAGCGCGGTACGCAGCGCGCCGACGGCCAGTTGCCACCCGGGCCGGGCGGCGAGCCACGCCCCCGCCTCGGCCCGGGCCGTCGCCACCCCGGCAACCACGGCCGCCAGCAGGAACGACCACAGCAGCGAGAGGAACGGCGCCGACGACAACTCCACACCGTCGTACGAAGGCTGCGCCAGCAACCCCAGCCCAAAGCTCCCCGCACCACACAGCACCGCAACCCGCAGCACCGCTTCCATCACACCGACCGCACCGGCCACACCGGCCACACCAGCTGCACCGACCGCATTCGCCACACCAGCCATGTCGGCCCCCGGCGCCCCCACGGAACTGCCCAGGGACGACGCGGAAACCCTGGCGGCACCACTGACCGACCGCAACAGAACCCGCCGAGCGGCGAACACCAACACCCCGGCCCAGGCCGCCGTCACCACCAGCGGCACCAGCGACAGCGTCGCCTCACCCGCGAGCCGACCACCGAACGGCCCGAATGATTCGGACATGTTGCCCGATATCGTGAAGCCGCCGCCCACGCCCTGCAGCAGCAACGCCAGCGCGATCCGCATCCGTACGCCCCACCCGGGCTCACCCGAGTGCGCATCCTGCCCATCGCCCGCCAAGAACGTCGCCGCCACACCGGCAAGCACCAGCAACAACAACGTCGGCCACACAGCAACCTTCACCGCCGCCAGCCAATCCCCCTTGGCCACCCGAACCAGCAGCCCCCCAACGCCCGAGGCGGCAGGGGTTCCACCCGGCCGGGGCGGCGCCCCCGGGACAGGCGGCGCAGAAGGAACGGGTGGCACGACAGAGGACACAGACGGGGCCACGAAAGGCACAGGCGGCGCCCCAGGCACAGCCGGCACGGAATCACCACCCGCACCAGCCGCACCAGCCGCCACACCTGACACCCCACCACCATCAGCCCCCGCCCCAGGCGATGGCGACGGGGATGGCGAGGCCGACGCTGATGGCAAGGGGGATGGCGAGGCCGACTCTGATGGCGACGAGGATGGCGAGGCCGCCGGTGACAGCGACGCCGACGGTGATGGCGGGGTGGACAATGCGGCGACACCCTGCCGCTCCCGCCCACAGCCCATACAAAAACGGGCCTCCGGCGGCGAGGCGGAACCACAATCCGGACAGAACGACGACAAGACGGACTCCGGGAAGGTCAAGGAAACATCGCCCGCGCCGACCGCGAGCGACCGTAACCTACAGACACCACCCCGCCACCCCCGGTTCCCCAGGGACGCATGAGGCACGGCACCAGCCAGGGCCCCCGCGCCGCTCCGAGGCGGGGCATTGGCCCGAGGGCTCCACTGAGGGCTCCCCCAGGGGAGTCCTCACGCCAACACACCCATGCCGCCGGGCCAATACGCCCAGGCCTACTCGACGCGCAGGCCCGCTAGACGCCTACGCCGGCTTGGTGCCCCGGTGCATCGCCACGATCCCGCCGGTCAGGTTCCGCCACGCCACCTTCGTCCATCCCGCACCCTGCAACCGCGCGGCGAGCTCGGGCTGGTTGGGCCAGGTGCGGATGGACTCGGCCAGGTAGACGTACGCGTCCGGGTTGCTGCTGACCGCCCGCGCAACCGGCGGCAGCGCCCGCATCAGGTACTCGGTGTACACGGTCCGGAACGGCGCCCAGGTCGGCTCGCTGAACTCGCAGATGACGACCCGCCCACCGGGCTTGGTGACCCGGTACAGCTCCGCCAGCGCCGCGTCGGTGTCCTGGATGTTGCGCAGGCCGAAGGAGATGGTGACCGCGTCGAACACCCCGTCCGCGAACGGCAGCCGAGTGCCGTCCCCCGCGGTGAACGGCAACCACGGGTGCCGCTTCTTGCCCTCGGTCAGCATGCCCACGGAGAAGTCGCACGGCACGACGAACGCACCGGTCCGGGCGAACGGCAGCGAGGAGGTGCCGGTCCCGGCCGCGAGGTCGAGCACCCGCTCGGCCGGCCGCGCGGCCACCGCGCGTTCCACTTCCTTGCGCCACAGCCGCGCCTGCCCCAGGGAGAGCACGTCGTTGGTGAGGTCGTACCGCGCCGCCACGTCGTCGAACATCGCGGCGACTTCGTGCGGCTGCTTGTCCAGGGATGCTCGGGTCACCCGGCCATTCTCCACCGTGCCCCGCCCGCACCCCGCCCGGGGCACGCCCTTGACCTCCGGGAGGCCCACCCATCGGCCCGCCTCTTCCCAGGCCCCCGGCTGGGGGGAGGGGTTCTCGGGGAGGGGTTCTGGGGCCGGGGGGCGGGTTCTCCGGCTGGGCCTCGGCGTCCCCTCCCGCCGCGGGGGCTCGTTGGGGCCGTGGCGTCTCGTCCAGCCGCGGGGCCCTTGTTGCCGCGACCTTGCTTGGATCGCGAGGTCCGCGACGTCCACGAGGTCCCCCGAGATCCCCCGAGGCGAGGTTCGCCGAGGCGGCTGCTGCGTTGGTGGGGTGGGCTGCGAGGAGGCTGCGCGGTTGCTTGATGCGCTGCGCGGTGGGCCCGGACACCTGGGGCCGGGATGCCTGGGCCTGGGTGCCTTGCCGCTTGCCTCCTTCCTTGTTCAGGCAACGATTACGGAGAGTTATTCGTTCCCGGTATCGTTACACAGAGTGAGGAGAGTTGGCTAGTGGCGGCGGTGGACCAGGCGGCCGGCGAGGACGGTGGCCAAGGTGGTGCCGTCCGGGGCGAAGATGGCGAAGGTGGCGGGGCCGCCCACGTGGAGGGTTCGGGGGCGGGGGGTGGGGAGTTCTTCGAGGCCGGAGCGTTGGACGGCGGTGCGGACCGCGGGGCGGGTGAAGGGGCCGGTCAGGGCCGTTGTGCCGGTGGCCAGGAGGCGTTGCAGGCCGCGGCGGGCGCTGGCGCCCCAGCGGGCCTCGGTCATGTGGAGAGCCGCGAGGGCCTCGCCCGTGAGGGGTTCGGTGCCGAGTTCGTCGGCCTCGCGCGGGTCCGGGTGGTAGGCCGCCTCCAGCAGTGCGGCGCCGTGGGGTTCGTGGCGGCCGGGGGTGAGGGTGCCGTTCCAGTCACGGAGGCGGGCGCGGTCGCCGTAGGTCGTGGCGAGTTCGTCGTACGGGCCGATGGCGGCGATGCGGGATCCGTCGACGACCACGCCGCTGTCGTCAATGAGCTCATCACCGATGAGCACATCACTTTGACCGGGGGTCAGGCCGCTCACGTCGACGATCGCGCCGCTGACCTCGCCTACCGCACCACGTTGGCCGGCGGGCACACCGCCCTCACCGACCGCCGCGCCGCTGTCGGTGTCGCCGGTGTCGCCGGTGTCGCCGGTGTCGCCGGTGTCGCCGGTGAGGGCAGGGTCGCCGGCGTCGGTGAAGTGGACACCTCGCCGAGCTCGGTGAAGTGTCAGCATGGGGGCCTACTTGGCTTCGATGAGCTTCAGTTCGGGGTGGGCGGTGCCGCCCTCGATGGCCGTCGAGGAGAGGTGGGAGACGACGCGTTCGTCGATCGGGTCGTTGGCGGGGTCGTCGTGGACGACCAGGTGCTCGTAGGTCGTCGCGCGCTGCGCCGGGACCCGGCCCGCCTTGCGGATCAGGTCGATGATCTCCATGCGGTTGGAGCGGTGCTTCGCACCGGCCGAGGAGACGACGTTCTCCTCCAGCATGATGGAGCCCAGGTCGTCCGCGCCGTAGTGGAGCGACAGCTGGCCGATCTCCTTGCCGGTGGTCAGCCAGGAGCCCTGGATGTGGGCGACGTTGTCGAAGAAGATCCGGGCGAGCGCGATCATCCGCAGGTACTCGAAGATCGTGGCCTGCGTCTGGCCCTTCAGGTGGTTGTTCTCAGGCTGGTAGGTGTACGGGATGAAGGCGCGGAAGCCGCCCGTACGGTCCTGGACGTCGCGGATCATCCGGAGGTGCTCGATCCGCTCGGCGTTGGTCTCGCCGGTGCCCATGAGCATCGTGGAGGTCGATTCGACGCCCAGGTTGTGGGCCGCCTCCATGATTTCCAGCCAGCGCTCGCCGGACTCCTTCAGCGGCGCGATGGCCTTACGGGGACGGGCGGGGAGCAGTTCGGCACCGGCGCCGGCGAAGGAGTCGAGGCCGGCGGCGTGGATCCGCTGGATCGCCTCCTCGATCGACACCCCGGAGATGCGGGCCATGTGCTCGACCTCGGAGGCGCCGAGGGAGTGGATGACCAGCTGCGGGAATTCCTTCTTGATGGCCGCGAAGTGCTTCTCGTAGTACTCGACGCCGTAGTCGGGGTGGTGGCCGCCCTGGAACATGATCTGGGTGCCGCCCAGCTCGACGGTCTCCGCGCAGCGCCGCAGGATGTCGTCCAGGTCCCGCGTCCACCCCTTGGCGGTGTCCTTGGGCGCGGCGTAGAAGGCGCAGAACTTGCAGGCCGTCACGCACACGTTGGTGTAGTTGATGTTGCGTTCGATGATGTACGTCGCGATGTGCTCGGTGCCGGCGTAGCGGCGGCGGCGCACGGCGTCGGCGGCCCGGCCCAGCGCGTGCAGCGGCGCGGAGCGGTACAGGTCGAGCGCTTCCTCCGGCGTGATGCGGCCGCCCTGCGCGGCGCGGTCGAGTACGGACTGGAGGTCGGCGTTCTCGGTCACCGGGGCTTCCCTTTCGCAGGCGGGCATCACGACGGACCCAGCGTACGTCAGCCCACCGACAGCCCCTTGGCAGCCCCTGACGACTGACCTGACGGCTGGCCGGACGACTGACCTGACGACTGACCTGTCACCGAGCCGGCACTGAGCAACTTGTGCTCTTCGTCAGCGACGGCCGAGCCCGTCGCCCACTTCTCGTCAGTAGCGGCCGAGTCCGTCACTCACTTCTTCGTCAGTGTGGCCTTCGGTGTGCCGCCGCCCGGGTCGTCCGAGGCGAACGTGATCGTGGTGCCGTCCTTGGCGAGCGTGTACGTCACCCGGGACTTGTTGCCGGTGCAGCCTGGTCCCTGTTTGCCGTCGGGGCGCTCCATGAGGATCAGGCGCCGGTCGGTCGCGGATTCCAGTTTTGCCTTGGCCTCGCAGCGCACCAGGACCGCGTCGTAGGTGGTGTGGATGACGTAGTCGCCCTTGCCGCCGGCGGTGATGGTGCTGGTCATGGTGCCGTTGGGGATGCCGTGCGACGTGGTGATGCTGCCCGTCCAGGTGCCGAGGAACGGCTTGGCGACGGCGAGCGGGCCGTCGTAGCCACCGGGGTCGGTGGGGCGGCCGGAGGGTGTGTGGCCGGTCGCCGGCGGCTTGGCGCCGGCCTGGTCGCCGCCGGCGGCGTCACCGCCCGTCTTGGGCAGCAGGGTGAAGACGAAGGCCGCGGTCGTCGCGGCGGCCACCGCACCGGCCACCGTGAGGACGAGCGTGCAGCTCACCCGGCGCGGACGGTCCGGGTCCTTGCCGCCGACCGCCCCGGTAAGCGCGACCCTCCGCTCCTTCGGAACGGACTGGGCAACGGGCTGGGCAACGGGTGGCGCAAAGGGCTGCGGAGCGGACTGCGGAACGGACTGGGCAACGGGCTGCCCCGGGATGGGGCCGCCCGTGCCACTGCCCGCGCCACCGCCCCCGCGGTGGCCCGTTCCACCGCCCGCGCCACCGCCCATTCCACGGCCCGTGCCGCCGCCCGTCCCGTGGCCCGTGTCGGTCGGTAGGCCGGCGAGGTCGGGGGCGGTCGGGAGGTGAGTCCCGCCGGGGTAGCCGGCTCCCGGCCCCTGCGCCGGCAGGTCGAACGGCACCAGTCCGGACCCGGCTTCCCCCGACCCGGCTTCCGCAGCCCCGAACGCCCCCGCCCCAGCTCCTCCGGACACAGCCGCCCCGGACGCCCCGGCAGCCCCGGCACCACCGTCACCGCCACCGTCACCGTCATCAGAGTTCAGATCGAGGTTCAGCAGTTCCACGGCCCGGCGGCTGACCTGTTCGACCAGGGGGCCGGGCAGCCAGCCGGCTCGTACGAGGTCGGCCGCGCCGCTGCCCTCGCCCGTGAGGCGGGCCGCGAGGTCGGCCGGGGCGGGGCGGTCCGCCGGGTTCTTGGAGAGGCAGCGGGTGACCAACTCCCGCAGTTCACCTTCCAGTTGGGGGCCGAGTTCGGGCTCCTCGTGGACGACCTTGTAGAGCAGGCTGGCCGAGGAGTCGCCGGGGAAGGGGCTGGTGCCGGTCGCCGCGTACGCGAGGACCGTGCCCAGCGAGAAGACGTCGGCGGCGCCCGCCACGTCCCTCCCGAGGATCTGTTCCGGCGCCATGTAGCCGGGTGATCCCACCGAGACCCCGGTGGTGGTGAGGGAGGCGGTGCCCTCCGTGGCCCGCGCGATGCCGAAGTCGATCAGTACCGGGCCGTCCAGCGTCAGAAGCACGTTGGACGGTTTGACGTCCCGGTGGACGAGGCCGAGCGCGTGGACGGCGGCCAGGGCCTCGGCCAGTCGGGCTGCCAGCACCCGTACGGAGCGTTCGGCCAGCGGGCCGTACTCGGTGACGGCCTGGGTGAGCGACGGCCCGGCGACGTAGCCGGTGGCGACCCAGGGGACGGCGGCGTCGGGGTCGGCGTCCAGTACGGGCGCGGTCCAGGCGCCGCCGACCCGCCGCGCCGACTCGATCTCCCGCCGGAAGCGGGCGCGGAACTGGTCGTCGACGGCGTAGTGGGCGTGCACGACCTTCACGGCGACCGTGCGCCCGCCGGCGCTGCGGCCCAGATAGACCCGCCCCATACCGCCCGCGCCGAGCCGGCCGAGCAGCCGGTACCCGCCCAGGACCCGCGGATCCTCCCCTGACAGCGGCTCCATGGCCCCGCCTCCCCCTCGATACGGCGGCCCCAGCTTAGGACCCCGGGGCGGCGGGCCGGTGGGGCACGGAGCACGAAGCGTGGGCCACAGGGCAGGGGGCGCGGAGCACAGGCGCCGGAGCACGGATCCCGGAGCACCGGAGCACAGGGCACCCGAGGCGGAGGGCGTAGGCACCGGGGCACAGGGCACCGAGCGGAGGCCATAGGCACCGGAGCACGGGGCACCGAGGCGGGGGCCTCCGTTCAGCGGTTAACCGCCCGCACTCAGCAGTTCCACCTTCACGTCCGCCGGGAATCCGGTCGTCGGGCCGACCCGCCGGGCGAATTCCGTGACGCCGCGCAGCTGGTCGGGGCCGAAGCGGAAGTCGAGGGTGGTGAAGTAGCGCTCCAGTACGGGCTCGTCGAAGGTCTCCCAACGGGCGGCCTGCTCGGCGACCTTGCCGACCTCCTCCAGGGACAGGTCGCGGGAGGCGAGGAAGGCCTCGTGCACCTTCTGCACCACGAGCGGTTCGCGCTCCAGGTAGTCGCGCCGCGTCGCCCATACGGCGAAGACGAACGGCAGGCCCGTCCAGTCCTTCCACATCTGGCCGAGGTCGTGGACCTCCAGGCCGAGCCGCGGGCCGTCGTGCAGGTTGGCGCGCAGTGCGGCGTCGCCGATCAGTACGGCGGCGTCGGCCTCCTGCATCATCAGGCCGAGGTCCGGCGGGCAGGTGTAGTACTCGGGCCGTACGCCGATCTTCTCGGCGAGCAGCAGCTGCGCGAGGCGTACGGACGTCCGTGAGGTGGAGCCGAGGGCGATGCGGGCGCCGTCCAGCTGCTCCAGCGGCTTCTGCGTGACGATCACGCAGGACATCACCGGGCCGTCGCAGCCGACCGCGAGGTCGGGGAAGGCGACGAGGTCGTCGGCGGCGCGGAGGAATTCGACGAGGGTGACGGGGGCGATGTCGAGTTCGCCGCGGATCAGCTGCTCGCTGAGCTTCTCCGGGGTGTCCTTGCTGAGGTCCAGATCGAGGAGGGTGCCGGTGCGGGCGAGGCCCCAGTAGAGGGGGAGGCAGTTCAGGAACTGGATGTGGCCCACCCGCGGCCGGCTGCGACGGTGGTCGGCGTCGGCTCCTGCGGGTGCGTCTTCGAAGGTTGAATTGTCCACATGCGGAGGCTAGACCCGGTGGTTGTGGACCGGGGCGCCGGGGGCGGCGTATGGACGTTAGTGCTGACGGTTAAACGTGATCTTTGGCTCTTCCGCCTCACGAGTCCACCATGCTACGCTCAGCGCAAGTTGCAGTTTGGTTTCCCTTGCAGTACAGAGCCTGCGGAGCATGTGACCCGCGGGCTCTTGTAGTTTCAGACTTCTTTGCAGGTTCTGGAGCAGGGCAACCCTTTGGCCCAAGGAGGGCTTATGGCTACCGGAACCGTCAAGTGGTTCAACGCTGAAAAGGGCTTCGGCTTCATCGCCCAGGACGGCGGCGGCCCGGATGTCTTCGTCCACTACTCGGCGATCAACGCCTCTGGCTTCCGCTCCCTGGAGGAGAACCAGCAGGTGAACTTCGACGTCACGCAGGGCCCGAAGGGTCCGCAGGCGGAGAACGTCACGCCGGTCTAAGTTGCCCGGCCCGGAATTCCTCCAGGTCGCTTCAACGTAGTACCCAAGGAGCCCTGCTCCGCCACTCCGGTGGCGAGCGGGGCTCCTGCCTTATGCACCACCTTTCCCCCGCGTTGTGCGCCCAGGTGTCATGGCGCATACATGTCACCTCCGAATGCCGCCACACGCTGGAATCTCGCCGCATGCCTGAATCTCGTCGCGCGACCGAATGTGGCCGCACGCCTGAATGCGGCCCCACCTCCGAATGCGGCCGGCCGCCCACAGGAATGGGGCCACGCGTCCGAATGCGGCCGCCTGCGGCGCCTTTCCGACAGTCGCCTCATGGCATGTTGATGAACTTTTCCCGGCGCGGGCATTACGCCTGACGGCCCTGGCACGCCAGGCGACACGAGCAGCGGCGCGCCACCTGGGACAGCCGAGACGCGACAAACAAATGTGCGATAAATGCACGCCAAAGTGATCACGGAAAGTGGTCACATGACAACATGACGCGCCCTACCGTGGGCAGAATGAGCGAGCAGTTGCCTCCGCAGAAGCCCTGCCCCGACTGCTGCGGCAGAGGAACCGTGGACTGGGAAACACCGGCCGGCGACAAGGTCACCACGCAGTGCTCCGGGTGCGGCGGCACCGGCACCGTCCTTGCGTAGAGGAGACGAAGGCGACGTCATGCCAGCAGGATCATCAGCGGCCTTCGGCAGGAACGGGAAGCCGGTCGGGCTGGACGCGCAGTACGTCGGCAGGCTGCCGTGCTGCCACTGCGGCATACGGTCGATGAAGCTGCCCGGGCGCCAGGGCGGGGTGTGCATTCCGTGTTACGCCGACGAGTGCGCCGCGGCCGGCCGGCGGGCGGCGACGGCCGGGGGCTGGGTCGCCGCGAGTTTCGTGGGCGATCCGTGTCTGGCGTGCGGTTCGCGGGCCGTGGACGCGAACGGCTGGGCGTTCTGGTGCAACTCCTGCGAGATGCAGACGGCGGTGGCCCTGCCGCCGCAGTGACCGGCCGACGGCCATGCGGCGGCCGCCCGGGGTCATCGCGGCGGGCGTCTCGCCTCCCCGCTGCCCCGTTGGTTGCCCTGTCTACCACCCGCTCCGCGGGTAGCGTGGGTCGTGAGGCATGACCTGAGCCTGACACGATCGCGCGAGCCATTGTGCCGCGCACGAGCCGTTACGTCGCCGCCATGTTCAACAGCCGAGCAGATTCCGAACGCAGCCTCTCGGCGCCGCTGCCGGCGCCCCGGTATGTGGGCTGGTGGTGGTGGAGCGGCCTCGGCTTCGCCGGACTGATCGCCGCCCTGTGGCAGGCGGGAGACGGCCGCCCGGCCTGGGGAGGCGGGGGGCTGGTCGGTTTCACGGGCCAGGTCTTCGGCGGGCTCGGCGCGGTCTTCAAGCCGACGAAGCCCGGTGGCGCCTCGATCGGCTCGCGGCTGGCATTCGTGCTGATCCTGCTGGTGCTGCTGTATTTCCTGTGGCGGGCGACGCGGGCATGGCTGGCGTACAAGCCCGGCGCCGTGGACGTCCAGCAGTTGGAGGACGCCACTCCGGAGGGCACGCCGAAGCCGAGCGATGTGGACCTCACCGCCAGGCTGCGCCGCCGGCTCTCCGACAGCAGCATGTACCCGCCGGCCACGCTCCCCGCGCAGGCCCCCGCCGAGTCCTTCCTGGAGCTGCTCGGCGACGTCGAGATCGACCCCGACAAGCTGGGCACCGCGCTGCCGAAGCTGCTCAGCCGGCTGCGCCCCAAGCTGGCCTACCGCGTCAGCGGCGTCCTGCAGTACCACGAAGGGCGGCCGGACCCGTACGGCATGACGGTCACGGTCACCGCGTTCCTCTTCGGCGGCTCACGGGCGAAGGACGTCTGGGGCAGCGACTGGGACGACGTCATCCGCAAGGCGGGCAGCTGGACGATCAGCACGCTGCTGCCGGTCACCCGCGCGGGCCGGCTGCCGCCCTGGCGCCGCTGGTGGGGCCAGGAGATCAAACCCGAGCTGTACGAGGCGTACCAGGAGGCGAACGCGCTGAGCCGTGCGGGCCGCCACCACGAGGCGCTGGAGCAGTACTTCACCGCCGTACGCCTGGATCCGGTCAATCCCTACCTGCGGGCCGAACTGGCCGAGACGCAGGAGAAGATGGGGCTGCACATCGATGCGCTGGACACCTGCCAGCGGGCGCTCACCCTCGACGGGCAGAGCGTGCGCGGATACCGCAAACGGCTGTGGCTGAGCCACTGGAATCCGCATCCGCGGCGGCTGCGCTATTTCCTGCACCCGCGCCTGTACCGGGAACTGATCGGGCTCCGGTACCGCAATTCGATCATTCTGGGAACGGCCGGGACGACCGCCCGGCAATGGGTTGCAGGAGCGGGCGCCCACGGCTGGCAGACCTGCGAGAACCTGATTCCGCTGTTCGTGGACCGCTACTGGCCGGCGGCCCTCGGGGTGGCCCCGCGCATTCCGCTGCGCCGGAAACGGCGGCTGGAGCGGAAGGAGGCGGCCCAGAATTCGCTCGAAAAGACATTGCGGAGAAAGAACCCGGCCGAACTCCGGGTGGTGATGCAGCGCATCGCGCTGCAGGAGACGGCACGCCTCGCCGCGGACGACGCCTGGGCCCGCATCTGGCTGTACTGGCCCGGCCGGTTGTGGAGTTGGGTCCGGTTCTTCTGGCCGGCCTCCTACTACCAGAGCGTGCGCGGGGCGCCCTCGCCCGTCACCCGCGGCGCCTTCCACATCAACCGCAGGGTGTGGGCGCCGTTGCAACTGACCTGGGCGACCAGCGCGTACGACGCCTCCATCAAGCAGGGCCCCCGGACCACGCCCCCGTACAAGTGGCGGTGGCCCTACACCTGGCGTCTCCCGGTCAGCCGGCTCGACTGGGCGCGGCTGACGATCTGGTCCCTCCGTTGGCGGCTCGGTCTCTCGGCGCTTCTGTGGGCCCGTCGTGACTGGCACACGCACTACAACGCGGCATGCGTGTATGCCGTGGCCATGAACGCCCCCCACTGGGCAGCGACCGACCAGGGGAAGCTTGTCAGGCGGGCCATCGCCCGTCTCGACCATGCGGTACAGGCCACCCGGGGCAAGGCCGCCACCGTCGAACGGTCCTGGCTGGTCGAGGAGGACCCGGACCTGACGCTGCTACGGGACCCGGAGAACCCCGGGAACCCGCTCTTCACCAACTTCGTGCGGACGATGTACCCGAGCGCGGAGACGTTCGAGCAGAGCGCGCCCAGCAGCCGTACCGAAGCGCAACTGCGGGCATACGACTACCGGCTTCTCGAAGAGATCTCCAAGCTCATGCAGGAGGTCTGGAACCAGCGCTGCGAGCAGGGGGCCGCGGACATTCAGCGTGCGACGGAATGGCTTCGGACCGAGCGCAGCATCTGGAGGTCGGTATGGGAAATCGCCGATCCGGGCAGCAGACGCAGATGGCAGGACCGGGTGAGTTTCATCCGCTACCTGCAGGCGAACTGCCAGCCCGTGGCGGCTTCCACGCTGGGTTTCCCGCCCCCGCTGGTTCGGGAGGAAACGGCCACGCAGAACGGTCATCCCGATGCGCGCACGATCGAGGAACGGCTGACCACGCTCCAGCACGACCTGGAGTTGCGGCGGCTGCTCCGCCACGCGAACCGTGCTCTCGACCGGCCCTACGCGAACTGCCAGCAGGGCCAGCGGGTGCTGCGGGAGGCCGCGGCGGACGGGGTGACCCGTCTCGACGCGAGGCTGGTCCAGCGGCTGGCCACGGGGTACGCGGCGGCCTGGCAGAACCTCGACGACTGGCTGGCGGGCGAGGCCGACCACCGGGCGTTCCACCAGGCGGTGAAGGACGTACCCCAGCTGACGCGCCGCCGCGTCACCGCGCTCCGCGAGGGCAAAACGTTGCGGATTTGACCGCCCCGACGAACGCGGACCAGGCCCCTGCGGGGACGACCAGGGCGGGGCCGTGGGGGTTCTTGGAGTCTCGGACGGGGACCACTCCGGTGATGTGGTCGGCGACCTCGATGCATTCGCCGCCGGTGCCACTGCTGTGGCTGGACTTGCGTGGCCGTGCGCGGACGTGCAGCTGTGTATGAGCGAGATAGTCGGCCATGTGATCCGGCACCTCGGGGAGGGCACGCCGGTGACGGTGCACATCAGGGGCGTACGGCAGGGGGCGGGCCGGAAGACCGTGTGGTGCGAGGTCGGCGGGACCGGCGGGGTCACCACCGCCTGGCCGGGCCGGACCCGGGGCCGGTGAACGGTCCCGGGCAGCACAAAAGCAGCGCAAAGGCAGCGCCAAGGCCCCGTGCCACCTCCCCCACAGAGGTGACACGGGGTTCCAGTTTGACGCGCGGACGGCCCTGGCTCCAGAGGGGGGTCACGTCCTTTCGTAAAGGCCTTCTATGTCTTTGGCGAAATCTCGTGCCACGGCGGAACGGCGGAGCTTCAGGGAGGGGGTGAGATGTCCGGTCTGTTCGCTGAATTCCGCGGGGAGGACCGCGAAGCGGCGGACGGACTCGGGGCGGGAGACCAGCGCGTTGGCGTCGTCGACGGCGCGCTGGAGGTCGGCGAGGAGCCGCGGGTCCCGGACGAGGTCCTCCAGCGGGACGTCCGTCTTCTTGTGCATCTGGCGCCAGTGGGCGAGGCCGTCCGGTTCGAGGGTGAGCAGGGCGGTGATGTAGGGGCGGTTGTCGCCGATGACCAGGCACTGGCCTACGAGGGGGTGGGACCGGAGGCGGTCCTCCAGAGGGGCGGGGGCGACGTTCTTGCCGCCCGTGGTCACGATGATCTCCTTCTTGCGGCCGGTGATGGTGAGGTAGCCGTCCGCGTCGAGGGCGCCCAGGTCGCCGGTGGGCAGCCAGCCGTCCGCGTCGGTGGCGGGGCGGGCGGCGCCGAGGGCGGCGTCCCAGTAGCCGCCGAAGACGTGGCCGCCGTGGAGGAGGATCTCGCCGTCGTCGGCGATCCGGACGGCGGTGCCGGGGAGCGGCCAGCCGACGGTGCCGATGCGGGGGCGCAGGGGCGGGGTGACGGTGGCGGCGGCGGTGGTCTCGGTCAGGCCGTAGCCCTCGAAGATCTCGATGCCGGCGCCGGAGTAGAAGGCGGCGAGGCGGTGGCCGAGGGGGGAGCCGCCGCAGATCACGTGGCGGACCTTGCCGCCGAGGGCGGCGCGGATGCGCCGGTAGACGAGGGGGTCGTAGAGCTTGCGGGCGGCCTTGAGGGCGACACCGGGGCCGGGGCCCTTGCCGTGTTCCTCGGCCTCGACGGCTTCGCCGTAGGCGCGGGCGATGCGGACGGCGCGGTCGAAGGAGGCGGCGCGGCCCATCTTCTCGGCGGTGGCCCGGCCGGTGTTGAAGACCTTTTCCAGGACGTAGGGGATGGCGAGGAGGAAGGTCGGGCGGAAGCCGGCGAGGTCGGCGAGCAGGTCGTCGGTCTGGATGCTGGGGGCATGGCCGAGGCGGACCCGGGCGCGGAGGCAGCCGACCGCGACCATCCGGCCGAAGACGTGGGAGAGGGGGAGGAAGAGGAGGGTGGCGGCGGGTTCCTGGCTGACGGATCGGAAGACCGGGTGGAGGAGTTCGACGGCGTTGTCGACCTCGGCGAAGAAGTTGCCGTGGGTGAGGGCGCAGCCCTTGGGGCGGCCGGTGGTGCCGGAGGTGTAGATGAGGGTGGCGAGGGCGTGCGGGCCGGTGGTGGCGCGGCGGGCGTCGACGGCGTCGTCGGGGAGGTCGCGGCCGGCGGCGATGAGGTGGGGGACGGCGCCGGTGTTGAACTGCCAGAGGTGGTCGAGGGCGGGCAGCCGGCCGCGGATGCCGCTGATCAGGCGGGTTTCGTCGACGTCCTCGACGACGCAGGCGCGGGCGCCGGAGTCGTTCAAGATCCATTCCGCCTGGTGGGCGGAGGAGGTGGGGTAGAGGGGGACGGTGACCAGGCCGGCGGCCCAGGCGGCGAAGTCGAGGAGGGTCCACTCGTAGGTGGTGCGGGCCATGATGGCGAGCCGGTCGCCGGGGCCCAGGCCGTGGGCGATCAGGCCCTTGGCGACGGCGCGGACCTCGGCGGCGAATTCCGCGGCGGTGATGTCGCGCCAGGCGCCGCTGGGCTGTTTGCGGGCCAGGACGACGTCGGCGGGGGCCTCGGCGGCGTTGGCGAAGGGGAGGTCGCCGAGGGAACCGTGGGTCACGGGCGGGACGAGCGGGGGGACGTAGACCTCGCGGACGGTGCCGTCGGGCCGGGTCGCCCTGTGGGGCTCGACGAGGGTGGGGGCGGGGGTGGGGACAGGGGCACTTCCCTGGTGGGACACGAGCGGCTCCTCGTTTCTCCGGTGGAGTGCTGTTTCTCCGGTGGAGTGCTGCAGCGTGGTCGGGCCCGCGCCGGACGCCTGGTCTCGCGCCCGCACGGTCCAACTGCCGTGTGCCATCGCAGAGTTGGGCCCCGTGTCCCCATCTCCTGACCCGGCAGTAACCTTACTGCGAGGTAAATTTACGCGAGGACTTCGGGCCGGCCAATGCCCGTACAGCGGGATCTTTGTCCGCTGCGGGCGGGACCAACAGCCGCGGGAGCAGGAGGAGTCGGGGTCCCCGGGTAGGGGACGGGCCCCCGGGTAGGGGTCGGGGTTCCCGGGTGGGGGACGGGCAGGGACCCGAGCAGGGGTAGGGGTCGGGACCCCGGTAGGGCCGGTCAGGCCAGGACGGCCGGTCAGGCCAGGTCGGCCGGTCCGGCCGGCGCCCAGCGCTCACCCGCCATCACTCGATCCAGGCCGGCCCAGGCGAAGTTCATCATCGTGGCCGCGGCGTCCTTCGCCGTCGGATGCACGCGTTCCCCCGAAGGCCCTTCGTCGGTACGGACGTTGGCCCATTCCGCGAGCGACTCGGCCGCGCCGACCAGGGCGTGTGCGAGTCCGGCCACCTCGCGTTCGGCCAGTTCACCGGCGCAGCCCGCCTCCTTCGCGGCGACGCCGATCAGATCCGTGACGAAGGAGACGATCTCCGCGCGCATGGCGGCGACCTCGCGCGCGAACGGCTCACCGTGCGTCCGGGCCTGCTGGTGGAGCACGGCCCAGCCGTCCGGGTGCTCGGCGGTGTGCGCGAAGAAGCCGCGCAGGCCGCTGCACAGCTGGCGGTCGGCCGCCGCCCGGGGTTCCACGGCCGCGGTCACGGCCGTCACCAGCGCCGCCGCCTCGCGCCGGATGACCGCGCTGAACAGCTCTTCCTTCGAGTTCAGATAGAGGTAGACCAGCGGTTTCGAGACCCCGGCCACCTCGGCGATCTCGTCCATCGACGCCGCTCGGTAGCCGCGCCGGGCGAAGGTCCGCACCGCGGCATCGAGCATCTGCTGTTCCCGGACGGCCCTCGGCACCCGCTTACTCTTCACAGCTCCCACCCTGAATATCCCTCCGCCCCGCCCCTTTACCGCAAAGTAAGTTTACGATCTTCGCCTTCCACGCCCGGTTCCCCGACGGCTTCCCGCCATCCGCAGGGCAGCACTGACAGCACTTTTTCCTCCTCGTTTTCTTGACAGTTGCAGGCGAGTTGAAGGCGGCATGCGAGGTGCCGGCTGCCGGTGAGTTGACAGCTACAGCTACGCAACGAGACGATACGTCTCGTTCCGTTGACCGGGGCTGAAGGACTACCCCTTCACCCCGCCGTTCCTGGAGGCCATCACCGTGCAGCAGGTCCTCGACGTCGCCCCCGGCATCCGCCTGTGGACCGAGCAGCGCGGCGCCGCCGACGCACCCCCGCTGCTGCTCGTCATGGGGGCCCAGGCGACCGGCGTCGGCTGGCCGGAGGAGCTGGTCGACGCGCTGGCCGAACACCACCGGGTGATCCGCTACGACCACCGGGACACCGGTCGCTCCACCTGGTGCTTCGACGACCGTCCGTACCGGATCGCCGATCTCGCGGACGACGTGATCGCCGTCCTGGACGGGCTGGGCATCGAGCGTGCGCATCTCGTCGGCATGTCATTGGGCGGCATGCTGGCCCAGATGGTGCTCGCCGACCACCCCGACCGATGGATCGGCGCCACTCTCATCGGCACCATGGCCCTCAGCACCACCCCCTACACCGCGCCGGACGGCTCCGTCGTCCCGGTCGGTGAACTGCCCGGCATCAGGCCCGAGGTCCTGGAGTTGTGGGCCCGCCCGGTCGAGGACCACGGCCCGGAGGCGGAAGTGGCGCGGCGGCTCGAACACTGGCGGGTACTCGCCGGTGGTCAACTCCCGTTCGACGCCGATCACTACGAGGCTCTGGAGCGGCGGGTCATCGAGCACACCGGGCACCACCGGGTGGGCACCGCGCACGGGCGGGCGGACGACAGCGGGATGCTGCGTACGGAGGCGCTGGCGCGGAACGAGGTGCCCACGCTGGTGATCGCGGCGCCCGCCGAGCCGGTGTTCCCGCCGCCGCATCCGCAGCACCTCGCGCAGTGCGTCGGCGGCGCGCATGTCGTCGAGATCCCGGGGATGGGGCACGCGCTGCCGCCGGCCGTACAGGGGCCGCTGGCGAAGGCGATCCTGGCGCACACGGGGGCGGTGACGGCGGCCTGACAGGGGCCTGGCGGGGGCGGTGGCGGCGGCCTGACAGGGGCCTGGCGGGGGCGGTGGCGGCGGCCTGGCGGGGGCCTGCGGGGGCGCGTTCGCCCCCCCGCGGGAGAGCCCCCGTCCCTGGGAGCCTTCAGACTTCCGTCACGCGGAACCTTCGGTCACGCCGAGCCTTCGGTCACGCGGAACCTTCGTTGACGTCCAGTGCCGTGCCGTAGAGGCGGGAGACCTTGAGGCGGAGGACGACGCGCCGTTCGGCTACGGCCTCCGCCAGGAAGGCGTCCTCGTCCAGCGGGGCCCCGCCCGCGGCGGCCGTGGCGAGCAGTTCGCGGCCGACCGCGTCGCCGGGGACGGTGGTGGGCGACGAGACCTCGACCTCGCCCTCGGCGACCGCGTAGGCCCACACATCGCGGCTGACGTGCAGGGCGGCGTGCGGGTCGGCGCGCAGGTGGCGGGGCTTGAGGCGGCCTTGGGTGCTGGAGATCCGCACGATCCGCTCCGCCGGGTCCCAGCGGTACAGGACGGTGGCGAGGTGCGGGTGGCCGGTCTTGCGGACGCTGGCGAGCACGCCGAACTGCTGCTCCTGAAGGATGCCGTCGAGTTCGGTCTCGGTGAGGACGCGGGGGGCGGGGCCGGGCATGAGGGGTTCCCTTTCGGTGGGTGGGGGCTCGGGTTGGGGGTGCGGGTGCGAGAGGGGGCTCGGGTGCGAGAGGGGGCTCGGGTGCGAGAGGGGGCTCGGGTGCGAGAGGGGGCTCGCGTGCGAGAGGGGGCTCGCGTGCGAGTGGGGGCTCGCGTGCGAGTGGGGGCTCGCGTGCGAGTGGGGGCTCGCGTGCGAGTGGGGGCTCGCGTGCGAGTGGGGGCTCGCGTGCGGGGCAGGTCGGGTCAGGCGGACGGCACCGCGGACACGTCCGGCACCTCGGGAACGTCCGTCACTGTGGTCCCGTGCGGCACCGTGGACACGTCCGGGACCTCGGGAACGTCCGTCACCGTGGTCCCGTGCGGCACCGTGGACACGTCCGGCACCTCGGGAAGGTCCGTCACCTTGGGAACGTCCGCCACCGTGGCCCCGTGCGGCACCGCGGCCACCTCCGGCACCCGGGGCCGCCGCAGCAGGACCGTGGCGGCCAGCAGGGCCAGGGCGAGCAGTCCCGCACCGGTGGCGAAGGCCACGTGGTAGCCGGCGGTGAGGGCTTCGGGGCGGGGGCTGCCCTGCCCGGTGAGGGTGTCCGTGCGGCCGGCCGCCAGCGTGGACAACGCCGCGACGCCCAGCGCCGAGCCTAGCTGCTGGGTGGTGTTGAACAGGCCCGAGGCCAGGCCGGCGTCCTGGCTGTCGACGCCGGACATGCCGAGTGCGGTGAGCGCCGGCAGAGCCAGGCCGAAGCCGGCCACGAGCAGCATCACCGGCAGCAGATCGGTGACGTAGGCGGCGTGCACGGGCAGCCGGGTGAGCAGGGCGAGGGCGCCGATCAGCGGGACGAGGGCGGTACGCAGTACTGCGCGCTCCCCGTAGCGGGCGATCAGCCGGGCCGAGACGCCCAGCGAGGTGGCGCCGATGGCCAGGGCGGCGGGGAGCATCGCCAGTCCGGTGCGGGCGGCGTCGTAGCGGAGTACGCCCTGCAGGTAGAGCGCCACCAGCACCTGGAAGGCGAACAGGGCGGCGATCATGAGCATTTGGACGAGGTTGGCGGTGACCACGGCGCGCGAGCGCAGCATGCGCAGCGGCAACAGCGGGGTGCGGGCCCGGGCCTGGCGCAGGAAGAAGGCGACGACCAGCGCCGTACCGACGGACGCCGGAACCAGCGCGCGCGGTGAAGTCCAGCCGTACGTCGCGGTGTTGACGATGCCGTAGAGCGCCGCCATGAGACCTGCGGTGATCAGGAGCGCGCCCCAGGCGTCGGCCCCGGCCCGCAGGCCGAGCCCCCGAGCGGCGGGCAGTGCGGGGCGGGCCAGGGCGAGGACGGCGGCGCCGATGGGCAGGTTGATCAGGAAGATCCCGTGCCAGTCCAGGGCGTCGGTCAGCAGGCCGCCGAGCACCTGGCCGATCGAGGCGCCGGCGGCACCGGTGAAGCTGAACACCGCGAGGGCGCGGGCCCGTTCGCGCCCTTCGGGGTAGAGGGCGGCGAGGATGCCGAGGCCGACGGCCGCCGTCATGGCGCTGCCGACGCCCTGCAGGAAGCGGGCGGCGAGCAGTACGGCGGGCCCGGAGGCGAGGCCCGCCAGAAGCGAGGAGGCGGTGAAGACGGCGGTGCCGGCGACGAACATCCGCTTGCGCCCCAGGAGGTCGCCGAGCCGCCCGGCGAGGAGCAGCAGGCTGCCGAACGCGACGAGGTAGGCGTTGACGACCCAGCTCAGGCCCTCGGGGCTGAACCCGAGGTCACGCTGGATGGCCGGCATGGCCACGGTGACGATCGAACCGTCCAGCACGATCATCAGCGTGCTGGCGGCGATGACACCGAGGGCGAGACCACGGCGCGGTGAACTCGGGGGCCCAGGCGGGGACTTGGGCAGAGAACGGGACACGGGTGCGGAGCGGGACGTGGGCACGGAACGGGACACGGCAACGGAACGGGACGTGGGCACGGTGGCCCTCCTGTCGCAGTACGTACGGAAAGTGCGCCGGACGGCGTGAGCGGACGGGTGCCGGCCGGCGACGAAGACAGAAGGACCGTAGCAGATAGTTCCGTTGCAGACTATATTTCTCGGACCGATCGTGGCTTACGCTGGAGCCATGACCGCCATGTCGCCGCCCCCGACCCGCACCCAGCCGGACCTCTCCTACCTGCTGGACCACACCGGACATGTGCTGCGCACCCAGATGTCGGCGGCGCTCGCCGAGATCGGGCTCACCGCGCGCATGCACTGCGTCCTGGTGCACGCGCTGGAGGAGGAACGCACCCAGATCCAGCTCGCCGAGATCGGCGACATGGACAAGACGACGATGGTGGTGACCGTCGACGCCCTGGAGAAGGCCGGGCTCGCCGAGCGCCGCCCCTCCAGCACCGACCGGCGGGCCCGGATCATCGCCGTCACGGAGGAGGGCGCACGCACCGCCGAGCGCAGCCAGCGGATCGTGGACGCGGTGCACGAACGGGCCCTCGCGGCATTGCCGGACGAGGACCGGGAGACGTTCCTCCGCCTCCTGACCCACCTGGCCACCGGCCCTCTGGGCACCCCCGCCCCCGGCCCGGGCCCCGCCGCCCGCCGGGTCCGCCAGCGCAGCTAGTCGTCTTACGACTTCCTGCGAGGGCGGGCACGGACTCCCCCGTTCGGCCCGGCAGCGATGGTGGGTTTCCTGCGGGACGCCCAGAGTGAGGTCGGAGGGACCCATGGGCGGCGTGGGGCCTTGGTTCCCATGAGCGGCGTGGGGCCTTGGTGGTCCTGGTGATGCCGGTGGTCCTGGTGGCCCTGCTGATCCTGCTGACCGTGCGTCAGGGTGATGGCCGTAGAGAGGATCACGGAGGATGATCGTGGCGGTCAACGAGACGGTCAACGAGGCGGTCAGCGAGGCGGATCTGCTCAACGCCGGTGATGCCCGGCTGCTGGAGCTCTTCCGCGAAAGCCCGCCCGGTGACATTCCCACGGGGCCACTGGAGGGCACGGGCATCGTCCGGTGGGGAGGCAGCGAGGTGGCCCGGCCGCTCGCCCGGCTGGTGCGCCTGGCCGTGTGGCGGGGCAAGGTCTTCGAGCCGGGCTATGTGAGCAATCGGCTGACCACTTTCGACATCCTCGCCATCGTCGCCCAGGTCTACCGGGGTCCGAGCCGGCTGGACGACCGGGAGTGCATCGTCGTCGACTACTCGAAGATCTCCCTGGCGGCCCGCGGCATTCGCGACGAAATCCGCGAAGTCGGCCCGGGGCTGTATCTGGGCGTGGTGTGGCTGTTCGGCCACCGGGTCGGCTGGTTCTCCCTGCGCGTGCCGGAAATCGGCGAACCCCAACCGGCCGGCACCGGAAAGAGAGCGGGATAGCCCAGCCGGACAGCCCACCGGCCAGTTTCGTGACCGGTTCGTTCCATGGCCGGTTCGTTCTGCGACCGGTTCGTTCCGTGACCGGCAGGAACGCCTGCGCCCCGACCTCAAGGAGATCGGGGCGCAGTCGGAGGACACGCTCAGGTCGCGCAGGTCAAGCTATGCCGCAGCCGGCACGGAGAGCTGCTCCTCCGCGCCCTCGGCAGTGGCCGAGCCCAGGCTGATGCTCTTCGCGCTGTTGTACGCCTCGCGGTCCAGGATCTTTTCCTTGGCGGAGACCAGGATCGGGATGACCGACTGGCCGGCCACGTTGGTGGCCGTCCGCATCATGTCCAGGATCGGGTCGATGGCCATCAGCAGGCCGACGCCCTCCAGGGGCAGGCCCAGGGTGGAGAGGGTCAGGGTCAGCATGACCGTCGCGCCGGTGAGGCCGGCGGTGGCGGCGGAGCCGATGACGGAGACGAAGGCGATCAGGATGTAGTCGCCGACGGCGAGGTGGACGTCGAAGATCTGGGCGATGAAGATCGCGGCGATCGCCGGGTAGATCGAGGCGCAGCCGTCCATCTTGGTCGTCGAGCCGAACGGCACCGCGAAGGAGGCGTACTCGCGCGGCACGCCGAGGCGCTCGGTGACCTGCTGGGTGACCGGCATGGTGCCGACCGAGGAGCGGGAGACGAAGGCCAGCTGGATGGCGGGCCAGGCGCCGCGGAAGAACTGCAGCGGGTTGGCCTTGGCGACGGTCGCCAGCAGCAGCGGGTAGACGCCGAAGAGGACGATCGCGCAGCCGACGTAGATGTCGACGGTGAAGGTCGCGTACTTGCCGATCAGGTTCCAGCCGTACGTCGCGATGGCGTTGCCGATGAGGCCGACGGTGCCGATCGGGGCGAGGCGGATGACCCACCACAGGGCCTTCTGCAGCAGTTCGAGGACCGAGCGGCTGAGCCGCAGGACCGGCTCGGCCTTCTCGCCGAGCTGGAGCGCGGCGATACCGGCGACGGCCGCCATGAAGACGATCTGCAGGACGTTCAGCTCGGTGAACGGGGTGATGACGTCCGTCGGGACGATGCCGGTCAGGAAGTCGATCCAGGAGCCGGCGTGCTCGGGGAGCTTGCCGTCCTCGGGGGTGAGGCCGGTGCCCGCGCCGGGGTGGGTGAGCAGGCCGATGGCCAGGCCGATCGCCACCGCGATCAGCGACGTGGCCATGAACCACAGCAGGGTGCGGGTGGCGAGTCGCGCGGCGTTGTTGACCTGCCGCAGGTTGGTGATCGACACCAGGATCGCGAAGAACACCAGCGGGGCGACGGCCAGCTTCAGCAGCTGGACGAAGAGGTCGCCGATGTGCTGGAGCGTCGAGGTGAGCCAGCCGAGGTCATTGCTCTTGGCCACCCAGCCGAGCAGCACACCCAGGGCGAGGCCCGCCAGGATCTGGGCCCAGAACGGGACCTTGGGTATGCGGGAGGACTTCGGCGTCTTCGTGGACGGCGCGGATGGCGCAGACGGCGCGGACGACGTGGACAACGGACACACTCCGGGGACAGATAAGGCGTTGGGAAAGGCGTGAAAAAGCGCCAGGAGGTCCCTACGGAAGAGGCAGGATCTCCGGCCGCTGCATGAGGTCGGTCAGCGGCGACGACAGGCCGCGGACATACAGCGGCAAAGATCGACGTGCAGGCGCACCACGAGCGGAACGCTCATGGGGGACGAGGGCGCGGCTGCTGTCTTCATGGCAAGTACGTTAACACTCGAACTTTGAGGAACCCAAAGAAAATCTTTGAGTTCCATGGAGGTTCCCCGGGGTGCCGGCGACCGAACGGGCGTCAACAACGCGGCAGGCGCCGGTCCGTGGAGGGGAGCTCCAGGGACCGGCGCCTGCCGGACGGGATGAGGGGGCGTGAGGTGTCTCACTGCCGCGGGGTGTCCTACGACCGCGCGCGGGGTGCCTTACGGCCGCGGGCGCCGCTGCGGTGGGCGCCGGGCGGCGGGGTCAGACGAGGTCGTCCTCCTGGCCCGCGTGGGCCGCGATGCGCTCGCGCTGGCGGTCGACCTTGGCGACGATCTGCTCGGACATCGCGTCCCGCTGCTTGCGCAGCAGCACGAAGCTGAGCGGCGCGGAGATCACGATGGCGAGCAGCAGCATCCAGACGGTGTTCGACGCGCCCACCGCGAGCGGGATGATCCGGAAGTAGGCCAGCGCCCACACCACCGCGAAGCAGGCGACGAACAGGCCGAGGCGAAGGGCGGTGTAGCGGAGCGTGGCGAACTTGTGGCTACTCACGGACGGGACCTTCTTCTCAACGGCAACCGAAAGGGTCGCCTCCAGTCAAGCACAACGGCAGGGGCGATCTTCCGGGCCCCTGCCGCCTGCCATCGGGCGCCTGCCCTGCGCCTCTGGTCCTCAGACGCGCATCGGCTGGGGCGCCTCACGGCGGTCCGGGTCCGGGCCCGGGTACTCGCGGATCGCCTCGTAGCGGGTGTTGCGCTCGACGGGACGGAAGCCGGCGTCGCGGATCAGCTCCAGCAGGTCCTCGCGGGTCAGCTTGTTCGGCGTGCCGTAGTTGTCCGCGTCGTGCGTGATCTTGTACTCGACGACCGAGCCGTCCATGTCGTCCGCACCGTGCTGCAGCGCGAGCTGGGTGGTCTGCAGACCGTGCATCACCCAGAAGCACTTGACGTGCGGGACGTTGTCGAAGAGGAGGCGGGAGACCGCGAAGACCTTCAGCGCCTCGGCACCGGTGGCCATGGTCGTGCGCGCCTGGAGGCGGTTGCGGACCTTGCCGTCCTGCATGTCGACGAAGTCGTGCTGGTAGCGCAGCGGGATGAAGACCTGGAAACCGCCGGTCTCGTCCTGGAGTTCACGCAGCCGCAGCACGTGGTCGACGCGGTGCCGGGGCTCCTCGATGTGCCCGTAGAGCATCGTCGAGGGGGTCTTGAGGCCCTTCTCGTGCGCCAGGCGATGGATCCGCGACCAGTCCTCCCAGTGGGTGCGGTGGTCGACGATGTGCTGCCGGACCTCCCAGTCGAAGATCTCGGCGCCGCCGCCGGTGAGCGACTCCAGCCCCGCGTCGATCAGCTCGTCGAGGATCTCCGAGGCGGACAGGCCCGAGATGGTCTCGAAGTGGTGGATCTCGGTCGCCGTGAACGCCTTGAGGGAGACGTTCGGCAGCGCCTTCTTCAACTCGCGCAGCGAGCGCGGGTAGTAGCGCCACGGCAGGGTCGGGTGCAGGCCGTTGACGATGTGCAGCTCGGTGAGGTTCTCGTTCTCCATCGCCTTGGCGAGGCGGACGGCCTCCTCGATGCGCATCGTGTACGCGTCCTTCTCGCCCGGCTTGCGCTGGAAGGAGCAGTACGCGCAGGAGGCGGTGCACACGTTCGTCATGTTGAGGTGACGGTTGACGTTGAAGTGGACGACGTCACCGTTCTTGCGGGTGCGCACCTCGTGGGCGAGACCGCCCAGCCAGGCCAGGTCGTCGCACTCGTAGAGGGCGATACCGTCCTCGCGGGTCAGCCGCTCCCCGGCGTGGACCTTCGCCTCCAGCTCACGCTTGAGGCCCACATCCATCGACGCAGCCATCCGGTCGCCTCCCAGTCTCTGCCGTATCTGTGCCGACCCGCGGCACGGTCTCGGTGCCGGAAACGGGCTTCGTCGAGCGTACTCCCCCGTAATCGGCGCGGACGGGGCGCCCTTGGCGAGTCCGGGGCCGGGGCGGCCCCGTCCTGCCCGGCCCCGTCCTGCCCGGCGCCGTCCTCCTGCTCGGCCCCGGGCTCTACTCGGCCTCTTCGGGCAGTTCCCCGACGCGGTTCTCCCACTTGGTGGACAGCACGATCGTGGTGCGCGTACGGGAGACGCCCTTGGTGCCGGACAGCCGCCGGATGGTGCGCTCCAGCCCGTCGACGTCGCCGACCCGCACCTTGAGCATGTAGGAGTCGTCGCCCGCGATGAACCAGCAGTCCTCGATCTCTTCGAGGTCGCGCAGCCGGCGGGCGACGTCCTCGTGGTCGGCCGCGTCCGACAGCGAGATGCCGACCAGGGCGGTGACGCCGAGGCCGAGCGAGGCGGCGTTGACCGTCGCGCGGTAACCGGTGATCACTCCGGCCGCTTCGAGGCGATTGATCCGGTCGGTGACGCTGGGCCCGGAGAGGCCGACGAGCCGGCCGAGCTCCGCGTACGAGGCCCGGCCGTTCTCGCGCAGTGCCTGGATGAGCTGCCTATCCACCGCGTCCATGCCCTCAAGCCTTCCAATCTTTACGCATTTTCGAGTTCTGCATGTAGAATCTAAGGCACACAGGGCCTAGTCCCTGCGATTTTCAAGCGATCAGAGACGATCTCACAGGAGTTGTCACCGTGTACTCGATCGAGATGGCCTACGCCCGCATGCGCGAGCTGCAGGACCAGGCCAATCGTTCACGTGCCCACAAGCCCACCGAGCCGCGGGCCCGGCGCCGCTTCGGGCGCGCCGCCGCGGCGAAGAAGCGCTAAGGAGCGTCCGGGGCCTCCTCCTCTTCCTTGGAGCCACCCCGAAGCTCCCCCTCCCAACGCCGGTACAACCCGTGCGGCACCTCCGCCGCATCGAGCACCCGGCCCGCGACGAAATCCACCAGATCCTGGATGTGCGTCGCCCCCGCGTAGAACGCCGGCGAGGCGGGCAGCACGATCGCGCCCGCCTCGTCCAGCGTCACCAGATGCTTCAGCGTCGGGCCGTTCAGCGGAGTCTCCCGGACCGCGACCACCAGCCGACGCCGCTCCTTGAGCGTCACGCTCGCCACCCGCTGCAGCAGGTCCTTCGACAGCCCCAGCGCCACCCCGGCCACGCACGCCGTGCTGGCGGGGACGATCAGCATCCCCTTCACCGGGTACGAACCCGACGACGGCCCGGCCGCCAGATCTCCGGCCGCCCAGTAGCGCACCCGCGCCAGCTCCGCGTCGGTCACCGGAAACGTCCCCGGCTTCCCGTCCGCCCCGCGCGCCAGCCATTCCCGCAGGTCGGCACGCCAATGCGCGTCCCGGAAGGCGATCCCGGTCTCATCCAGCAACGTCAATCGCGACGCCCGGCTCACGACCAGATCCACCGCCTCACCGGCAGCGAGCAGCCCCCGCAACACGGACGCCGCATACGGCGTTCCGGACGCCCCGGAAACCCCGACGACCCAGGGCCGACGGCGCTCGGCGGCCGGCGGGCCGGTGTCCTGGTGAGCGTCCTGGGGGACGTGGCGACTCGTGTCGTGACTGGTGTTGTTGTGCGGCGGCTCCACGCATCGAGCCTATCCGGCGGAACCAGGAACCCGGTCATGGCCGTTCTTAGCCGTGAGGTGGGGCCCGAGCGGGCGCAGAACGGGCAACCGCGACGGCTGCCGGACGACTGACGGACGGGCAGGATGACGGGGAGGCGGGCAGGAATGACGGGGACGGGACGGACTGCGATGCGACAGGACCGGGCGAAGCTGACCACGTGCCTGGTGCTGATGCTGGGCTGGGTCGCGCTGCTCTGGCTGCTGGAAGGCGTCGACGTCGTCACCGGCGGCGCCCTGGACACCTTCGGCATAGAGCCGCGCGAGCCCTCCGAGCTCGTGGACGTCGTACCGGCCGCCTTCCTGCACTTCGGCTTCGGCCACCTGGCCGCCAACACCCTGCCGTTGCTGCTGCTCGGCCTCCTCGCCGCCCTGCGCAGCGGCATCCGCCGCTTCCTGGCCGTCGTACTCCTGATCACCCTGGTCAGCGGCCTGGGCGTGTGGCTCACCGCCGCCACCGGGAGCAACACCGCGGGCGCCTCCGGCGTGATCTTCGGCCTCTTCGGCTACCTCCTGGTGCGCGGCTTCATCGAGCGCTCCGCCCTCGACATCGTCATCGGCCTCGCCGTCGGCGCGGTCTACGGCTCGATCCTCTGGGGCGCCCTGCCCATGACCGCCGGCCAGGTCAGCTGGCAGGCCCACCTCTTCGGCCTCCTGGGCGGCATCACCGCGGCCTTCACCCTCCGCACCCGCCCCCACCCCGCCCTCCCGGGTCCCTCGCTCCCCACGAACATCTAGGGCGCGCCTTTCGGATCGCTCGCGTCAGGCGAACGGGCCGTCGAGCGCGAAGCGGCGCAGGTGGCGGGCGAAGTCCTGGGCCTCGCCCGGTGGCCACGAGGAAAGGCTCGCCATGATGTGGGCGGCCAGCCGTGCGCGCAGCTCGGCCACGGTGCGGGTGCCCTGCTCGGTGAGGACGAGGAGATGTGCGCGCCCGTCGGCGGGGTCCGGTTCGCGCCGGATGAGGCCGGCGTCCTCCAGCCGGGTGGCCCGGCGGGTGACGCCGGAGCGGTCGAGCCCCACGTCGGGCGCCAGGTCGGCCGCGCTGCAGGGGCCGGTCCGGGCGAGCGTGCTGAGCACGGGGTAGGTCAGTTCGTCCACCGCCTCACCCATGCCTTCGGTCAGCTTTCCGTGCAGCTGCGTGCGGGTGGTGCGCCGCAGCAGGATGCCCAGCGCGTCGGCGATCTCGTGTCCTACTTCCTTCTCCACCCCTCAACAATAGCGTGCGCGGCGCACGCATTTGGTGCTACGGTCAAGCAGAAGCGTGCGCGACGCACGCATCTTGGTTCCTCTCGGAAGGAAGTTCCATGACCCGCACCGGCATCGAGGCCGCCCTGACCGACCTGCTCCTCAACGGCGACCTGACCCTGCAGGAGGCAGCCGACCGCCACTTCGCCCCGGAGTACCGTCAGCGCACCGACGGACAGTGGGTGGACCGCACCGAATTCCTGGAGCACATCGCCCACCTGCGCACCCTCGTCGCCGACGGCCACGTCGAGGTCCACGAGGAGCTCTACGACGGCAGCAAGTACGCCGACCGGCACACCGCCCACCTCACGAAGAAGGACGGCACCAGCGTGCGGATGGAGGTGTACGTGTTCGCCGACCTGGCAGCGGACGGCCGCTTCAGCCGCATCGAGGAGACCACCCTGCTGCTCCAGGGCTCCAGCGCCGACCGCACCATGGGCAGCGCCCGCTGAGTGCACAAGCCGGGGCCGCTTCAAGCCGCCCCGGCCCCGCCCCTCAGACCGACAGCCCCCGCACCACCAGGTCCAGCAGCGCGCACACGAACAGTGCGATGCCGATGAAGCCGTTGACCTGGAAGAAGGCCCGGTTCAGGCGGGTGAGGTCGTGCGGGCGGACGAGGGTGTGCTCGTAGAGGAAGGCCGCCGCCACGATCAGCAGGCCGAACCAGAAGAACGGGCCGGCGCCGGTGGCCAGTGCGTACCAGACGAAGAGCGCCGTGGTGACGAGGTGGCAGCCGCGGGCGCCCCGGATCGCGGCGGGGATGCCGAAGCGGGCCGGGACGGACCGGACGCCGATCTCGCGGTCGGTGTCGACGTCCTGGCAGGCGTAGATCAGGTCGAAGCCACCGATCCAGATGCCGACCGCGAGGCCGAGGATCACGGCGTCCCAGGACCAGGTGCCGGTGATGGCGATCCAGGCGCCGATCGGGCCCATGGCCTGGGCGAGGCCGAGGATGGCCTGGGGGAAGTGGGTGAAGCGCTTGCCGTACGGATAGACCACCATCGGCACGACGGCGACCGGGGCGAGCGCCAGGCAGAGGGGGTTGAGCAGGGCGGCCGCGCCGAGGAAGACGACGAGGGCGATCAGGGCGCCGGTCCAGGCGGACTTCACCGAGACCGCGCCGGTGACCAGTTCGCGGTGGGCGGTGCGGGGGTTACGGGCGTCGATCTCGCGGTCGATGATCCGGTTGGCGGCCATCGCGAAGGTCCGCAGGCCGACCATGCAGACGGTGACGAGGAGCAGCAGGAGCCAGTCGATGCGCTTGTCGCGCTGGTACATCGCGGTCAGGGACGCGATGTAGGCGAAGGGCAGCGCGAAGACCGAGTGCTCGATCATGACGAGGCGCAGGAAGGCCTTGGTGCGGCCGGGCTGCGGGAGGGCGGCGGAGGCGCTGGTCATCAGAGGCCGTACTCCTTCCAGCGGCGGTCGACGAGGGCCGCCGTGCGGGGGTCGGACTCGACCATGTCGGGCCAGCCGCCGTCGCGGGTGTAGCCCTCCTCGGGCCACTTCTTCGTCGCGTCGATGCCTGCCTTACCGCCCCAGAACTGCTGGTAGGAGGCGTGGTCGAGGTGGTCGACGGGGCCTTCGACGACGGTCAGGTCGCGGGCGTAGTCGGTGTTGCCGAGGGCGCGCCAGGAGACCTCGTGGAGGTCGTGGACGTCGCAGTCGGCGTCGACGACGACGATGAGTTTGGTGAGGGACATCATGTGGGCGCCCCAGATCGCGTGCATCACCTTTTGTGCGTGCTTGGGGTACTTCTTGTCGATCGAGACGATCGCGCAGTTGTGGAAGCCGCCGGACTCGGGGAGGTGGTAGTCCACGATGTCCGGGACGATGATCTTGAGCAGGGGGAGGAAGAAGCGTTCCGTCGCGCGGCCGAGGGGGCCGTCCTCCGTCGGCGGGCGGCCCACCACGATCGACTGGAGGAGCGGGCGCTTCCGCATCGTCACGCAGTCGATCTTCAGGGCGGGGAACGGCTCCTGCGGCGTGTAGAAGCCGGTGTGGTCGCCGAACGGGCCCTCCGGAAGCATCTCGCCGGGCTCCAGCCAGCCCTCGATGACGACCTCGGCGTGCGCCGGGACCTGCAGCGGGACGGTCTTGCAGTCGACCATCTCGATCCGCTTGCCCTGGAGGAAGCCGGCGAAGAGGTACTCGTCGATGTCGCCGGGGAGCGGGGCGGTGGAGGCGTAGGTGACGGCCGGCGGGCAGCCGAAGGCGATGGCGACCGGCAGCTTCTCGCCGCGCTTGGCGGCCACCTGGTAGTGGTTGCGGCTGTCCTTGTGGATCTGCCAGTGCATCCCGATGGTGCGCTTGTCATGGCGCTGGAGGCGGTAGAGGCCGAGGTTGCGGACGCCGGTTTCGGGGTGCTTGGTGTGGGTGAGGCCGAGGTTGAAGAACGAGCCGCCGTCCTTGGGCCAGGTGAAGAGGGCGGGCAGCTGGTCCAGGTCGACGTCGTCGCCGGTGAGCACGACCTCCTGGACCGGGGCGCTCTCGCCCTTGACCTTCTTGGGCGGGACGTGCGTCATGCCGGCGAGCTTGCCGAACGCCTCGCGGATCCCCACGAACCCGTGCGGCAGTTCGGGCTTGAGCAGGCCGCCGATCTTGGCGCTGATGTCCTCGTACGCCTTGAGGCCGAGGGCCTTGAGGAGACGGCGGTCGGTGCCGTAGACGTTCATGGCGAGGGGCATCGCCGAGCCCTTGACGTTCTCGAAGAGCAGCGCGGGACCGCCGGCCTTCTGCACCCGGTCCACGATCTCGCCGACTTCGAGATACGGGTCGACCTCGGCCTTGATGCGCTTGAGGTCGCCTTCCCGCTCAAGAGCGCGCAGGAACGAGCGGAGATCGTCATAAGCCATGCGTTCCAGTATCGGGCACGCACTACCCTGAGCGGGTCACCGGGCCCTGCCGAGGGCCCGCCGTCGTCCGCAGGGGGCTCGTCCGCAATGCTCAGGTATCTGCCGTACCTTCTGGTGCTGGCACTGTGGATCTACGCGTTCATCGACTGCCTCAACACCCCCGAATCGCAGGTGCGCGGACTGCCGAAGGTGGTCTGGGTGATCGTCATCCTGCTCTTCGGCGAGGTGCTGATCGGCCCGATCGCGTGGCTGGTCGCCGGCAAGCAGCGGTATGCGGTGGCGGGCGGGGGCGGCAGTACGCCCTCGGAGTGGCACCGCAACCACAGCACGGCGAAGTGGGTGGCGCCGGACGACAATCCGGAGTTCCTGCGTTCCCTCAAGGAGGAGAACAAGAAGGACGAGGCGCTGCTGAAGGACTGGGAGGCGGATCTGCGGCGCCGCGAGGAGGAGCTGCGGCGCAGGAGCGGCGAGGCGTCGGAGGGCAACAACGGCACCGACGGGGACACGCAGCCGCCGGCGAAGGACCGCTAGGAGATGTCTTCAAATGTCACGCCCACATCAGGAGCGAGGCGAGGGTGACGGCGGCCTGGTAGGACTCGGTGGTCTTGTCGTAGCGAGTGG
>NZ_JBEZMM010000051.1:0-53487 GCF_040652715.1 Streptomyces sp. NPDC048196
ACAACTACCACCGACCCCACACCGGAATCAGCGGCCACACCCCAGCCAGCCGCGTCACCAACCTGTCCGGACAGCACAGCTAGGCCCTGTCGTCACACTCCCGTCCTTCGCCCGGAGGGCGGGCCTCGCGGCGTCCGGTGCGTGCCAGGCGTCGCGAGGCAGGCGGGAGTGTGACGACAGGGCATTAGGCCCCCGGCGCCTGTGCACCCAGGTCGGCCGGCACCCGCGGCGGGGTGCCGCGGGTCCAGACGATCCGCAGCGACGTGGCGGCGATCCGCCAGCCGTCCGCGGTCCGCACCAGAGTGCTGTCGGTGTGCCCCGCGGAGACGAACACCTCCTCCGAGCCGTCGGCGAGGACGTGGGTGCTCAGCTGGGCGCCGCGCACGGTGGCCCGGTCCCCGTCGATCTCGATGACGGGGTTCGTCCCCAGGTGCACGGTCCGGTCGAAGAGGGCCATCCCGGCCCGTACGCGGGCCAGCAGGGCGCCGCGGCCGTGGACCGTGCCGATCGGCATCTCGGCGGTGACGTCCTCGGTGTGGAAGGCCCGGGCCCACTCCTCGTCGAACCGCCCCTCGTCGAGGGAGCGCAGACAGCGGTCCATCAGGTCGCCGATCTCGGCCCGGTCGGTCAGGTACTGGAGCTGGTACTGCATCGCCGCGGTGGCGCTTTCGGTGGAGGTCATACCGCCGAGCCTGCTGCCTCAAGTGGACTTTAGGTCAAGCGCCGGGGTGCCCGGAGCGCGCCCGGGTCCGCAGACCGGCCACCGCGGCGATCCCCGCCACCAGCACCACGCCCGCCGCGATCCGGTACCCCAGCGCGGTGGCCTCGGTGAACGCGGTGGTCACCGCCGCGCCGTGCCCGGTGCCCGCGGCGAACCGCACCGACAGCACGGTCCCGACCACGGCGATCCCCAGCGCGGCCCCCAACTCCCGTGCGGCGCCCTGGAGTCCGGAGCCCATCCCCGACCGGTGGGCCGGCACCGACGCCACGATCGCATGCGACAGCGTCGGCATCGCCAGCCCCGCACCCACCGACATCACCAGCAGGAACACCAGGTACAGCGGATACGGGGTGCCGGCGTCGGCGGTGGACATCAACAGCAGGCCCACCGCGATCAGCCCCAGCCCCGCACCCACCGCCCTGGCCTCGCCGGTCCGGTGCGCCCAGCGCATGCCGTACCGCGTCACCGCCATCATCCCGACGGCCAGCGGCACGATCGCGAACCCGGTCTGCAGCGGCGAGTAGCCCTTCACGTACTGCAGGAACTGGGCGTTGACGTAGAACAGCGCGAACATCCCGAAGAACGTCACGGCGATCCCGAGGGCGCCGGCCCGCAGCCGCGGCAGCCGGAACAGCCGCGGGTCCAGCACCGGATGCGCGGCCCGCAGACCGTGCCGGACGAACACCGCGAACACCACCAGCGCCAGGGCGAAGGCCCCCGTCACCGTGGCCGACCCCCAGCCCCGCTCCGGGCCCTCGATGATGCCGAAGAGCAGCGCGCCCGCCCCGAGGACCAGCAGCACCGAGCCCGGCAGGTCCAGCGCGGCGGTCTGCCGGGGGACCCGCGGCGCGACCGCGGCGACCCACGCCAGCAGGCCCAGCCCGAGCGGCACGTACGCCCAGAACAGCCCCTGCCAGGGCAGGTACTGGAGGATCAGCGCGCCGCCCGCGTTGCCCACCATGCCGCCGATGCCCAGCGCCGTGCTCCAGGCGGCGACCGCCCCGGCCCGGCGGTCCGGCGGGGTCGCGTGCAGCAGGACGGACATGGTCGCCGGGACCAGCAGCGCGGCGCCCGCGCCCGAGACGGCCCGGCCGGCCAGCAGTACCGGCAGGGAGCCCGCCACCGCGCTGAGCAGGGCACCCGTCGCGAAGACCCCGAGCCCGGTCAGCAGCACGCCCTTGCGGCCGTAGCGGTCGCCCAGCGCCCCGGCGGGGATCAGCAGCCCCGCGAAGACCAGGACGTAGGTGTCGACGATCCACAGCAGCTGGGCGGCGGACGGATGCAGTCCGCTCGACGCTATCCGGGGGATCGCGAGGTTCATCGCGGCCACCAGCGACTGCGCGACCAGCACACAGGCGCACATCGCGGCCGTCACCGCACGCCGCCGGCCGGGGCCGGCCGAGGGTCTGCGAAGGGAGTCCGAGGAAGAGGAATCCGAGGAAGAGGAAGGGGACGGAGGCAGTGTCGAGGTCATGGGCGGGACGCTAGGGTCACCGTGGATTAACCTCAAATGCAAGGTGTGCACTTCATGATTGCGCGAAACGCAAACATCGACCTCAACCTGCTGACGGCCCTCGACGCGCTGCTCGAAGAAGAGAGCGTGACCGCGGCCGCCGACCGCCTCGGCCTCTCCGGACCGGCCATGAGCCGCGCCCTCGGCCGGATCCGCCGCACCCTCGGCGACCCCGTCCTGGTCCGCGCCGGCCGCCACATGGTCCCCACCCCGCGCGCCCTGGAGATCCGGGCCGAGGTGCGCCGGCTGGTGGACGCCGCCCACGGCGTGCTCGCCCCCGCCGCCCCCGCCGATCCGGCGCAGCTGGCCCGGGCCTTCACCCTCAGCGCCAACGACCTCGTCGTCACCGCCGTCGGCCCGCGCCTGGTCGCCCGGGTCGCCGAGGAGGCCCCGCAGGTCGTGCTGCGCTTCCTCGGCGAGAGCCATGTCGACGTGCCGCTGCTCCGGGACGGCGCCGCCGACCTGGAACTCGGGGTGATCGACAGCACCGAACCGGAGATCCGTTCCGAGGAGCTGTTCACCGACCGCGGGGTCGCGGTGGTCCGCGACGGCCACCCGCTCACCGAGGGCCGGCTCACCGCCCGCCGCTACGCCGCCGCGCCGCACCTGAACTTCACCCGCCGCGGCCGGCTCACCGGCCCCATCGACACCGCGCTGGCCGCCCTCGGACTGCGCCGCAAGGTGATCGCCACCGTCCCCACCTTCGCCGCCTCGCTGATGATGGTCCGCGACACCGACGCGGTCGGCTTCGCCAACGAGGTGATCGCCGCCTCGACGGTCCGCGCCCTGGACCTGCGCACCCTGCCCATCCCGCTCGACCTGCCCTCGATGAGCATGGCGATGGCCTGGCACCCCCGCCAGGAGGCGGACGCCGGACACGTCTGGCTGCGCGGACTCGTCCGCCGGGTGGTAGGGGAAACGATCGCCGCCGGACCCCCGCCGGAGGCCCGATGACCTCTGGCGCAACGAATCGCCGCGGAGGCGCTTGAACGCGCAATGAATCGTCCGGCCGCACGCAACGGTGGCGCCTTGTCCGGAATCGTCACCGCCCCGTACCGTCATTGCGTCCCGCCCGAACCGTTCGCCGAGGGGTCCCATGACATCGCTGCACACCGCCCTGCTCCAGAGTTCGGGCCGGCCCGGCGATGTCGCCCACAACCTGCACGTCCTCGAAGGCGCGGCCCGCGCGGCCGCCGCGCAGGGCGCCGGACTGCTCACCGCGCCCGAGATGTTCCTCACCGGCTACGCCATCGGCGCGGACGTGCCCAAGCTCGCCGAGCCCGCCGACGGCCCCTCCGCGGACGCCGTCGCCCGGATCGCCGCGGACCACGGCCTGGCGATCGCCTACGGCTTCCCCGAGCGGGACGGTGACACGGTCTACAACGCGGTCCAGCTGATCGACGCCCGGGGTGAGCGCCTCGCCACGTACCGCAAGACCCACCTCTTCGGCTGCTTCGAGCGCGAGTGGTTCACGCCGGGCGACCGGCCGGTCGTCCAGGCCGAGCTCGGTGGCCTCCGCATCGGCCTGATGATCTGCTACGACGTGGAGTTCCCGGAGAACGTCCGGGCGCACGCGCTGGCCGGCACCGACCTGCTGCTGGTGCCCACCGCGCAGATGCACCCGTTCCAGTTCGTCGCGGAATCGCTGGTCCCGGTCCGCGCCTTCGAGAACCAGATGTACATCGCGTACGTCAACCGCACCGGTCCGGAAGGGGAGTTCGAGTTCGTCGGGCTCTCCACGCTCGTCGGCCCGGACGGCGTCGCCCGGGCCCGCGCCGGCCGCGGCGAGGAGCTGGTCTCCGCCGACGTCGACCCGGCCTTCCTCGACGCCTCCCGCGAGACCAACCCCTACCTGAGCGACCGCCGCCCGGAGCTCTACGGGTCCCTCGTCTGACCCTCCCCCCACCGCCCCGCCCCGCCTTCAGCTTTCCCCGCAAGGAGTCCGTACCCCATGACGTCCACGGTGCCCCCCGCCGTCCCGCACACCGAAGCGCAGCCGCCGATCACCATGTTCGGCCCGGACTTCCCGTACGCGTACGACGACTTCCTCGCCCACCCGGCGGGCCTCGGCCAGATACCGGCGACCGAGCACGGCACCGAGGTCGCGATCATCGGCGGCGGCCTCTCCGGCATCGTCACCGCCTACGAGCTGATGAAGATGGGCCTCAAGCCCGTCGTGTACGAGGCGGACCAGATCGGCGGCCGGCTGCGCACCGTCGGCTTCGACGGCTGCGAGGAGAGCCTCAACTGCGAGCTGGGCGCGATGCGCTTCCCGCCGTCCTCGACGGCGCTGCAGCACTACATCGACATGGTGGGCCTCGAGACCAAGCCGTTCCCCAACCCGCTCGCCGAGTCGACCCCGTCGACCGTCGTCGACCTCAAGGGCGAGTCGCACTACGCCGAGACGGTCGACGACCTGCCCCAGGTCTACCGGGACGTCGCGGACGCCTGGAACAAGTGCCTGGACGAGGGCGCCGACTTCTCCGACATGAACCAGGCCATGCGCGAGCGCGACGTACCGCGCATCCGCGAGATCTGGGCGAAGCTCGTCGAGAAGCTCGACAACCAGACCTTCTACGGCTTCCTCTGCGACTCCGACGCCTTCAAGTCCTTCCGCCACCGCGAGATCTTCGGCCAGGTCGGCTTCGGCACCGGCGGCTGGGACACCGACTTCCCCAACTCCATCCTGGAGATCCTGCGCGTCGTCTACACCGAGGCCGACGACCACCACCGCGGCATCGTCGGCGGCTCCCAGCAGCTGCCGCTGCGCCTGTGGGAGCGCGAGCCGCAGAAGATCGTGCACTGGGCCCAGGGCACCTCGCTGTCGTCGCTGCACGACGGCACGCCCCGCCCGGCCGTGACCCGGCTGCACCGCACCGCCGGCAACCGCGTCACCGTCACCGACGCCTCCGGCGACATCCGCTCCTACAAGGCGGTCGTCTTCACCGCCCAGTCGTGGATGCTGCTGTCCAAGATCGCCTGTGATGACGAGCTGTTCCCGATCGACCACTGGACGGCGATCGAGCGCACCCACTACATGGAGTCGTCCAAGCTCTTCGTCCCCGTCGACCGGCCGTTCTGGCTGGACAAGGACGAGGACACCGGCCGCGACGTGATGTCCATGACGCTGACCGACCGGATGACCCGCGGGACCTACCTGCTGGACGACGGCCCCGACCGGCCGGCCGTCATCTGCCTCTCGTACACCTGGTGCGACGACAGCCTCAAGTGGCTGCCGCTGGACGCCAACGAGCGGATGGAGGTCATGCTGAAGTCGCTCGGCGAGATCTACCCGAAGGTCGACATCCGCAAGCACATCATCGGCAACCCGGTCACCGTCTCCTGGGAGAACGAGCCCTACTTCATGGGCGCGTTCAAGGCCAACCTGCCCGGCCACTACCGCTACCAGCGGCGGCTGTTCACCCACTTCATGCAGGACCGCCTCCCCGAGGACAAGCGCGGCATCTTCCTCGCCGGCGACGACATCTCCTGGACCGCCGGCTGGGCCGAGGGCGCCATCCAGACCGCGCTCAACGCGGTGTGGGGCGTGATGCACCACCTCGGCGGCACCACCGACGCCACCAACCCCGGCCCTGGTGACGTGTACGACGAGATCGCCCCGGTCGAACTGCCGGAGGACTGACCTCGGCTCCACCCCCGGGGCTTCATCCGGGGGCCCCTCCTCCCAGCCCGCGCGGGCGGCCGGTCACACCCCGGCCGCCCGCGCCGCCGTGTACACCTCCGCCGCGAGATCCTTGAGCTCCTCGGCGTCCCGGGCGTGGCCCTGCAGATCGATCAGGATCTCCTCCACGCCCACCGCGGCGTGCGCGGCGAGATCCTCGACGATCTGCGCCACGCTGCCCTGGAACGGCCGGCGGCCCGGGCCCTCGTACGGAGCGCCGGTGTGCTCGGTGTTCACCCGCAGCACGCTCTGCACCGGCTCCTCGCGGCCCCGTTCGGCGGCCAGCTCCTGCAGCCGCTTCCACTGCTCGGCGAGCCGCTCGGCACCCGTACCGACCGGCATCCAGCCGTCCGCCCGGTCCACCAGCCGGCGCAGCGCCCGCGGGCTGTTGGCGGGCAGCAGGATCGGCAGCGGCCCCTTCGGCTTGGGCCCGACCTCGGACGGGGCGATGGTGGTCAGCTCGCCGTCGTACGCCACCGGGTCCGGGCCCCACACCGCGCGGCAGACATCGATCAGCTCGTCGAGCACCTTCCCGCGCCTTTCGAACGGGGCGACCGCGGCGGCCGCGTACTCGTCCAGTGACCAGCCGGTACCCAGGCCCGCGACCACCCGGCCGCCGCTCGCCGCGTCCAGCGACGCCAGCTGGCGGGCCAGTTGGAACGGTACGTGCAGCGGGGCGACCAGCACGCTCGTGCCCAGCCGGGCCCGCCGGGTGGCGCCCGCGGCCAGGGCCAGCGTCACCAGCGGGTCGGCGACCGAGCGGTACTGGTCGGGCCAGGGCAGCCCCGGGATGCCGTACAGGCCCTGGGTGGCGGGCTCCGGGAACAGGATCCGCTCGAAGACCCACAGGCTCTGATAGCCGGTCTCCTCCGCGGCCCGGGCCACGTCGGGAACGTCCCGTCCGATGGCGTACTGCCGCATCTGCGGAAGGCTCAGACCGAGTCGGATGGCCATGCGGCGCACTCCTTGGTGTCGGTGTGGGGTGGGGGTGCGGGGTGGAGGTCGGGTGTCGCGTCGGTGCCGTTCCCTTGTTCGTGGCTCCTTCAACTTACCTACTGCACAAGGGAGTTCGCAGGAAGGTGCCTACGGGGCCGGCGGGCGGGCTCAGCCGGGCAGCGGGGTCAGCAGCACCCGGCCCACCAGGCCGACGCCGGCGTCCAGCCGCTCGGTGAACTCCTCCGTTACCTCCGGCAGCCGGCGCACGCTCCACAGGGCCCGGGCCGCCACCCAGGCGCCGTCCCGGGCCTTGTCCAGGCTCCAGGAACCGATCAGATGGGTCAGCGGATCGGCGATGTCGAGCAGATCGGGGCCGGGCATCAGCTGCTCGCGGATCCGCTCCTCCAGGCTCGTCAGCACCCCGCCCACCCGGTCGAAGTCGCCCTCCAGCGCCGCCGGTTCGCAACGCAGCGCCCGGCAGGTGTCCAGCACGGCGAGCGCGAGGTCGTGGCCGATGTGCGCATTGATCCCGGCCAGGGCGAACTGCAGCGGATGGACGCCGGGGTGGCGGCGCAACTGGAACAGCGGGCGCCAGCAGGCCGGCGGCCGCAGCCCGGCGGCCGCGGCGTCCACCGCGGCGAAATAGCGCCGGGCGAACCGGACGTCGAGCTCCCCGGCGGCCGCCGGGTCCCGGAAGGCACCGTCACCGAGGCGTCGCGCCACCGCCTCGGTGACGGTCAGATACACGCCGTTGAAGACGGCCACCCCGTCCCCGGCGGGCAGCGCCGCGTCCAGCGCCCGCATCCGCGCCAGCACCCCGGCCACGTCGCCGGGCGGCTCCTGCCGGGGTGACGCGGTGCCGATCCGACCCGGTTCGCCGGATTCCTGAATCGTCGTCATCCGCCCAGCCTGACAGTTGCCTTGCGGAAATCCGCGTTTCCCGGGCGGCGTTGACCGGAACGGGGTAATAATCGGCGCGCCCTCTTGTGGCTCTCCGGAGAGCCACAAGAGCGGCAACGGCCTTTGAGAAACCCATATCTTTTCGCGTTCCAGGAAGCGCCGCGGTGAACGTGGTGCAGAATTCCGGAGGTTGGCGCATGTCCCGAAGACGTATACCCGCACTCACCGCCCCGCTCCTGGCCATAGCGGCGCTGCTGACCGCAGCCGCTCCCGCCCCGGCCGCCCAGGCCGTGCCCGCCGACAAGCCGCGGGTGCTGTCGAACTGGACCCAGACCGGCGCGGCCAGCTACACGCAGTGGGCCGCCGCCCGGGATCACCGGTCGAAATGGGCCGCCTACCGCTTCGACTGGAACACCGATTACTGCTCCAAGTCGCCCGACAACCCCCTCGGCTTTCCCTTCCACCTCCGCTGTGCGCGCCATGACTTCGGCTATCGCAACTACAAGCGGATGGGCACCTTCAAGGCGAACAAGGCCCGGCTGGACAAGGCGCTGTACGAGGACCTGAAGCGGGTCTGCGGCGGCTACTCGGGTGCCCGCAAGGTCTCCTGCAAGGCCCTGGCCTGGACGTACTACCAGGCGGTCAAGAAGTACGGCCACTGAGGCCCGGGGCGCCCGGGGACCTCGTGGTACGGCGGAGCGCAGCTCCCGGGGGTGTCCCTCCCCCCGGTCCTGGTCGTACGGCGAGGTCCCCCGTCCGGCAGCGCGCTCGCGCCCGGCAGCGGCGGCCGGGCCGTCGACGCGGTTTGTCCTGACGCAGTCGTTCGACTATGAATCACCTCGGCTCTGTGACGTGCAGGGCGTCGCGGAAGTGGAGAGTGATCATGGCCGGCTTCGGGTGGAAGCTACATGGGGACGGGCGGCACCTGAATCCGGGGGAGGTGGTCCGGCCCGGCGAGCGCCTGACGTGGGGCCGCACCATCGCGCTCGGCGCCCAGCACGTCGTCTCGATGATCGGCGCGTGTTTCGTCGCACCCGTGCTGATGGGGCTGGACCCCAGCCTCGCCCTGATGGCGTCGGGCGTGGCCACGGTGCTTTTCCTGGTGATGACCCGCGGACGCATTCCGAGCTACCTGGGGTCGTCGCTGTCCTTCGTCGGGGTGTCCGCCGTCATCGCCGGCCAGGGCGGAAACGCCGGCACGCTGACGGGTGCGATGCTCGTCGTGGGTGCCGCTCTGGCGGGCTGCGGAATCGTCATCCACATCCTCGGCGCCCGGGTGATCCACGCGGTTCTGCCGCCCGTGGTGACCGGTGCGGTCGTGATGCTCATCGGTTTCAATCTCGCCCCGGTGACGGCGTCCGTCTATTGGCCGCAGGATCAATGGACGGCCCTGGCAACCATGTTGTTCACTGGTCTCGCCCTCGTGGTCCTGCGCGGGTTCTGGTCGCGTATTGCCATTTTCCTGGGTCTGGTTTTCGGATACGTGCTGTCCTGGGTTCTCGACCGCACCGCGGGAATGATTCATTCCGCCAATGGTGCGGGGAAGGTGACCGACCACTGGCGCATCGATTTCTCCGGTGTGGAGAAGGCCCACTGGATCGGCCTCCCGGATTTCCACGCCCCCAACTTCTCGGCCTCCGCAATTCTCGTGGCGCTGCCCGTCCTGGTGGCGCTGGTCGCGGAGAACGCCGGACACGTCAAGGCGGTCGGGGAAATGACCGGCGACCCGCTTGAGGACAAGATGGGCATGGCCATCGTCGCCGACGGCACGGCCACCGTTCTCTCCACCGCGGTCGGCGGCCCCGCCACCACGACGTACGCCGAGAACATCGGCGTGATGGCGGCCACCCGGGTCTACTCCACCGCCGCCTACTCCGCCGCGGCGGCCTTCGCGGTGCTGTTCGGCCTGTGCCCGAAGTTCGGTGCGGTGGTGGCCGCGATCCCCGGCGGGGTGCTGGGCGGCATCACGGTCATCCTCTACGGCATGATCGGCCTGCTGGGTGCCCAGATCTGGATCCGGAACGGGGTGGACTTCACCGTGCCGCTGAACCTCATCCCCGCGGCGGCCGGCATCATCATCGCCATCGGAGGCGTCTCGCTGAAGTTCACCGAGCACTTCGAACTCAGCGGCATCGCCCTCGGGACGCTCATCGTGCTGACCGGCTACCACTCCCTCCGCTGGCTCTCCCGGGCCGCCGGTCAGCGCCGCATGCCGCTCCTCGACGCGGGGACCAGCGGCTACGACGGGTCCGCGGACCGGAACGACGGATCCGCCGACCGGAACGACGGACCGGCGTCGTAGCCGTCCCGGGCCGTACGGGCCGTCCGGTGCCGAACGGAGGTCCGGCACCGGAACGGCGCCCGAAAGAGGGGAGTTAGCTCCCCTGCGTCGCGGTGTGCCTCAGGGGATGCTTGATCCACCTACCGCTGACAGTGAAACGAGGCGACGATGAACGAGCATGGTGCCGTGGTGGGCCTCAGGCCCGGCTGGGGCGGGTCCGCCGCCCTGTTATGGCGAGGCGTGGTGCTGACCGGACTGGCGCTGACCGAGGTCCTGCTCCTGGTCTGGGTGACCCTCGTGGTCGCCCTGGCCTGCGTCGGCGTCGGGATCCCGCTGCTGCCCGGGGCGCTGGACACCGTGCGCGCCGACGCACGGCTGCAGCGCAGGCTCGCCCTGGAGTGGACGGGGGTGCGGGTGCCCGAGCCGTACGCACCCGAACCACCCGGTCAGGCCCGGCTGCCGGGCCTGCGCCGGGTGCACCGGATGATCGGGGATCCGGCCACCTGGCGTGATCTGCTCTGGCTGCTGATCAACCCCTGCATCGGACCGGTCCTGGCGCTGCTGCCCGCGGTGGCCCTGGCGCACGGGCTGTTCGGGCTGATCCTGCCGTTCATCTGGCAGCCCGTGGTGGAGAGTTGGGACAACACCTGGTTCCTCTTCCTGCCGGTGCAGAGCCTGCCCGCGGCGATCGGGGCGGCCGGCCTGGGCGTCGTGGAGATCGTGGTCTCGGTGGGGTACCTGCCCCGGGTGATGCTGCCGCTGCACGGCCGCTGGGTGCGTGCCGTACTGGGCACCTCCCGGACCGTGTTGTCGGCACGCGTCGACCACCTGACGCACTCACGGTCGGACGCGATGCGCATGCAGGCCGGGGAGATCCGCCGCATCGAGCGGGACCTGCACGACGGGGCGCAGGTGCGGCTGGTCGCCCTCGGCATGACGCTCTCCGCGGCCGAGTCCCTGCTGGAGGAGAACCCGCAGGCGGCGCGCGCCCTGCTCCTGGCCGCCAAGCAGGACTCCACCAAGACGCTCAACGAGATCCGGGACCTGGTCAACGGCGTCCACCCGCCGGTGCTCGCCGACCGCGGTCTGGTCGACGCGGTCCGCACCCTCGCCCTCGGCATCCCGCTGAAGATCCAGGTCGCCGGTTCCCTGCCGGGACGGCTGCCGGAGCCGGTCGAGTCCGCCGCGTACTTCTCCATCGCCGAACTCCTCGCCAACGTCACCAAGCACGCGGGGGCCCGTGAGGCACACGTCGACATCCGGCACGCCGACGGTGCGCTGCGCGTCGCGGTGCACGACAACGGCGCGGGCGGGGCCGACCTGAAGAAGGGCAACGGTCTGAAGGGGGTCGAACGCCGGCTGGCGGTCTTCGACGGGCCCCTCGCGATCACCAGCCCCGACGGCGGCCCCACCACGGTGGCCTTCGAGATCCCCTGCGACCTCGCCGACCCGTCCGACGACCGAGCGGCGACCAGGTGACACATCGAGCCCCGGGCAGCAGCCCCTGCGTACCGCGGGGGCTGCTGCCCGCCGGCCCGAGGGAGAAGGGTGGCAGGCATATGGCGTTACCTCGGTGCGGAGTCGTCGGTACGGCACGGTGGGCCGTCGGCGATCCGGAACGGGCGGTCCGCGGCTGGCTGGTCGTCGTCGGTCTCGCGGTCTTCTTCGGCACCCTGGTCCGGCCGTTCGGCGTGGCCGGCCGGTTCGGGCCCCCGGTGGCGCTCCTGGCACTGGTCACCGGTGCCCTAGCCACGGCCGGCGGGACGCGCCTGCGGCAGCTCGCGACGCTCGCCTGGGGCGGGGGACTGGCGGCGCTCGGCGCTCTGGTGACGCCGGGCGGAGCCCCGGCCGCCGCGGTGGTGGCCGTGGTGGGCCTGGTGCTGGGCCTGGACCTGCTCCCCGCCCACGTACGCCGGTACCGGGAGGAGAGCACCCGCGGATACCGTCCCGCCGCGGCGCTCACCATCGTGGCCGGCACCTCCGGCCGGTCCGTGGTGCGCAGCGCCGGCCTGCTGCTGCTGACCGCGGCCGGGCTCGCGGTGACCGGGGCCCCGGCAGCGCCCGGGGTCGCGGTCGGGACGGCGGTGGTGGCCGTGGTGGCGACGGTGACGGCGACCGTCGCGGTGCCCGCCGCGCTCGTGCTCGGCGACCGGTGCCGCCGCGCCGCGCCGCGCCGCGTGCCCCGCCGGGCGGAGTCCTCCCGGGCGTCCCGGCTGCACCGCGCGGTGCTCGGCCGGGTGACGGACCGTGCGCCGGCCGGCCTCGTCCTGGCCGCCGGGGTACTCGCCCTCCTCGCCGGGGTGTTGACCCGGGCGGCCTCCGGTGCGCCGTGGCCGTGGTCGGCCGGGGGAGCGGTGCTGCTGGTCCTCACCGCGGCCGGCGCCGCGCTGGCCCTGCGGTCCTGGGTGCTCGGTCCGCTGGTCGTGCTGTCCATGGCCCTGGTGATCTCCGTGACATGGGTGGTGCTCGGCGACCTGGCGCCGGTGTTCGTGGCACCGGCCGGCCAGGGCCCGCCGGCGGGCCGGTGGGCGCCGGTGGCCGCCTGGCTGGTGCTGGCGGCGCTCGTCCTGCCCCGGTACGTGCGGGCGGCGGGCCGGATCCGGGAGAACCGGCGCCTGGGCATGCCGGCCGGCGCCGCCGCCCAGGACGGCTGCTGCCGCGCCGGGCTCCCGCTCGCCGCGCCGGCCGCCCTACTGGTGGTGGCCGGGTGGCTCCCGGCCGTCGGGCCGCTGGCCCAGATGCGGTCGGCGGCCGTGGTGGCCGCGGTCTCCGCCGTCGCCGTCGAGCTGCTCGTCGGCGTGGTCGCGCTGCCCGCCTGGTGCGCCTGGCGCGGGACGCACGGGGACCGCGGGGAGTCGGGCAGCGGCCCGGCGGAGCTCCTCGGGCGGATCACGGGCCGGCCCGCCGCGCCGCGCCCCGACCGGCTGCTCTCCGGGCGGACGCAGCCCGAATACCCGGTGCGCGGACCGGCGGCCGTGCTCAGCCGTTCGTCAGTCCCGCGTCAGCGCGCTTGAGCATAGTGAGCAGGACCACGCCGGCAGGCGAGAGGACGAGGGGCGGCCCATGAGTAACCCGTTCGACGATGCAGAGGGAACCTTTCACGTGCTGGTCAACGACGAGAACCAGCACAGCTTCTGGCCGGCGTTCGCCGAGGTCCCCGAGGGCTGGCGGCCGGTGCTCACCTCGGTGACCCGGCAGGAGGCCGCCGGTTACGTCGAGGAGCACTGGACGGACCTGGACCCCGCCCGTCTCGGTAACCGGGGAGCCTGACGACGTGCCGGACGCGACGGCGGCCATCGAGGTCGAGGGACTGCGCAAGAGCTACAAGGGCGTCGAGGTGCTGCGCGGGGTGGACCTGCGCGTGCCGGCCGGCAGCGTACTGGGACTGCTCGGTCCCAACGGCGCGGGGAAGACCACCACCGTGCGCGTGCTCAGCACCCTCGTGCGGCACGACGCCGGGACCGTCCGGGTCGCCGGGTACGACGTGGCGGGCGAGGCCCGGCAGGTGCGGCGCCGGATCGGCCTGTCGGGCCAGTACGCCGCGGTCGACGAGCAGTTGACCGGCTGGGAGAACCTGACGCTGCTCGGGCGGCTGCTCGGGATGGGCCGCCGGGACGCCCGGGCCCGGGCCGGGGAACTGCTGGAACGCTTCGGCCTCGGCGCCGCGGCCGGGCGGCCGCTCGGCACCTACTCCGGCGGGATGCGCCGGCGCCTGGACCTGGCCAGCACCCTGGTGGGTTCGCCCGAGGTCATCTTCCTCGACGAACCCAGCACCGGCCTCGACCCGGCCAGCCGGATCGCGCTGTGGGACGTGATCAGGGAACTCGTGGCGCAGGGCGTCACCGTCCTGCTGACCACGCAGTACCTGGAGGAGGCCGACCAACTGGCCGACCACATCTCGGTGATCGCGGACGGCGTGGTGGTGGCCGAGGGCACCGCCGACGCGCTCAAGCGCAAGGTCGGGCAGGAGCGGCTGGAGATCACCCTCGCCGACGCGGCGGGCCTGGCCACGGCACGCCGGACCCTGCGCACCGTGGTGACCGGCGAACTGACGGAGGACGCACAGCGCGGCGTACTCGGCTGGCAGCTCGACGACGGGCTCGCCGGGATCGCCGCCGCCGCGTCCGCGCTCCACGGCGCCGGGATCGAGGTGGTCGACTTCGCGCGGCGGCGCCCCTCGCTGGACGACGTCTTCCTCGGCCTGACCGGCCGGCAGGCCGTCGACGGGCAGGGGTGAGCCGGGCCGTGGCCGAAGCCCCCGTGTGCCGGGTGTGGTGGGCCCCCCTCGTCGACGATCCGGCTGCCCGGGCCCTGCTCGACGCGGACGAGCGGGCCCGCCGCGAACGGCTGCACCAGGCGGCGGACCGGGCCCGTCTGACGACCGGACGGGCGCTGATCAGAACGGTGATCGGCCGGCTCACCGGGACGCCGCCGCGGCGGGTGGCCTTGCACCGGCGGTGCCGGCACTGCGGCGGTCCGCACGGCAAGCCGTTCGTGCCCGGTGCCGGGGTGCGCTTCTCACTCGCCCATGCCGGTGACCGGGTGGTACTCGCCGTCACCGAGGGCCCGGAGCCCGGGGTGGACGTCGAGCGGGTCCCCGCCCGGTCCGTGCGGCGGCTGGCCCCGCGGGTGCTGGCCGAGGACGAGTACCGCGCCTTCCAGGCGCTCCCCGAGCACCGGCGGAACGTGGCCTACGCGGTGTACTGGACGCGGAAGGAGGCCCTGCTGAAGGCGGTCGGGCTGGGCATCGTTGTGCCCAAGCGCGACATCACCGTCTCCGGACCGGGCCGTTCGGCGGCGCTCGTGGCGTGGCGGGGACCGTACGCCGCCGGGCCGTTCGCCCTGTTCGACCTGGAGCCGGGCCCCCGGTACGCCGGGGCGCTGGCGGTGCACGGCCGCTCGGCGCGGGTCGAGGAGCGGTTCCTGGCGCACCCTCTTGACGACGGCCGAGAGGCGGCCGGGCGACGCCGGCCGCCTCCCTGACGCGACGCCCGCGTCAGCGGTCTGCCGAATCCCTTGCTGGGCAAGTATTTTGACGGAACGTCATGATGCAGATGTCTGGGGCAGTCGCGCGTCGATGGCCACGTCCTGGGTGAGGATCGCGCGCTGCAGGCTGCGCAGCTTGCGGCCCGGTTCCACGCCGAGCTCGTCCTGCAGCCAGGAGCGGACCCGCTGGAAGGTGGCGAGGGCCTCCTGTTGGCGCCCGGAACGGTACAGCGCGACCATCAGCAGCTCGGTCAGGCGCTCGCGTTCGGGGTGTTCCAGGGCGAGTTGCTCCAGCCCGTTCACCACGCGGTAGCCGCCGCCGAACAGCTTGGCCTCGTAGAGGTCCTCCAGGGTGCTCAGCCGCTGGCTGGCCAGCCGGCTCATCTGGTTCTGGCAGCGCAGGCCGCCCAGCACGTCGAGCAGTGCGTCCCCGCGCCACAGGGCGAGCGCCTCCTCCAGCACCGCGACGGCCTCGTCGGGCGCGTGCGGGAGCAGGGCCGCCCCCTGTGCGGCGAGCGTGTCGAACCGGTGGGCGTCGACCCGGACCGGCGGGACGTCCAGCAGGTAGCCGTTGGCCGAGGTGCGCACCATCAGGGTGCCCGGCGTCCCGGTGATCCGCTCCAGCGCGTCGCGCAGCCGGTGGACCCCGGCCTGCAGCGCGTTCTTCGGGTTCTTCCAGGGCCGGTCGGTGAGGAGTTCGTCGATGAGGAAGTCGATGGAGACGACCTCTTGGGCGGAGAGGGCGAGCACGGCGAGCAGGGCCCGGGCACGGTTCGGCCCGACGCCGTAGGACTTCCCCCGGTGGGCGACTTGTAAGGGGCCCAGTAAGCCGACCGACACCTCGCCCGTGTCCATGTTGTCCCCGTTCAGGATGTGCACAGCCATCTGTCTTCCATTCTTCTTCTCCCGGTGGTCAGCGTTCGGCGCCTGCTCCCTGTACGCGGCATTCGGCGTCTTCCCCTGTCCTCACTTCGGCGTCGCCGGACGGGCACAAACGCGTGATCCCGCCTGGTCGTTGCGGGTGCAGAACGGCGCATGCGTGGGCATGCACCAAGAACCCCTACTTCCCCCGGAAAAGCGGACGGGAGAATTCCGTGCGCGGGGCGATGAGGTCAGGCTCGCGAACGAGCGAGCCTCCGGGAGATTCCCCACTGGACAACGGTCCGGCATTGCTGCATGAGCTGGTCCCCCCTGGGCCTGAGCTGCTGACCATCACTGTGCGCGTACTACGTGCTGAGCGTGGGTCCATGCTTTTCGGCCACGCCAAGCTAACACACGCCGTACTGGTCAGTGATATCGCGCGAGAGGTGCTTTTGCCTTCCCCTTACGGAAAATCCCGGGGGCGGCCGCCGCCGGGGGTGCCGGTCCGCCCGGGGCCGGGGAGGGCACGGGACGGCAGACCCGTACGGGCCGGGCGCGGGCGCCGGCGCCCCGCGCGGCGGCGAGGTTGCGGAAGGGTGGATTCTCCTTGGCCACGGCCTTTCCTCGTCGCGCGCAGGGAAAAGACGTGTGATGGCTCGAAATGGGTCAGGGGACGGACTGGATGCCGGACGCTCACCCGGCGAATACCACCGGCCGTTGATCGGCGTGGTCAGTGCTCAGTCAGTGCCTCGTCAATCGGCGCGATTACTTTGGGGCCGTTCCCCGCACCCAATTCGGGGACAGTCGGGCTCGAAAGGAGTCGGCGGGCTGTGACCTCAATAGTCGAGGTATCCACGCACTGGCCGTCACCGGTTTCCCTCGCGGAGCGTCAGCACGACCTGGGACTCACGGACGCGGAACTGCGCCGCTACATCCGGGGGTTCGGACTTTCCCGGATCTGCTGGGACGAGGAGGTCCCGGAGAAGGAGTTGCTCCTCTCCGCCCTGGAGAAACTGCCGTCGCTGCGGGGTGCGGAAGAGCGGGTGCGTTTCCTGATCCGCGCCCGGACCTTGCGTGCGCCGTCGCCGTATCCGCACAGCGTGCTCCAGGAGATACGGCGCGAGGCCGGGCTGCGGCACGCCCGCACCTTCGCGTTGACCGAGCACGCCTGCGCCTCCGGTCTGCTGGCGGTGGAGGTCGCGGGGACGCTGCTGGCGGAGGAGGGCGACCCCGAGGCGCTCGCGCTGATCCTGACCGGGGAGAAGGCACTGACCCGGGAGACCCAGTTCGTGCCCGGGGTGGGCCCCACCGGCGAGGCGACCGCCGCCGTACTGGTGGCGGCGTCCGGGACCCGCGACCGGGTCCGCGGCTTCGCCACCCGGACCGTGTCCACCGGCCACCCGAAGATGGTGATGACGCCGGAGGCGGCCCGGTCCTTCCGCGGGATGTACGCCGACGTCCTCACCGAGGTCATCGACGAGGCGGTCGGCGCCGCCGGGCTGACCATGGGCGAGATCGCCCTGGTGCTGCCGCACAACGTGAACCGGGTCGCGTGGACGAACCTCGCGGACCGGCTGGGCACCCGCACCGAACGGGTGCTCCTGGACAACGTCCCGCGCACCGGGCACTGCTTCGGGGCCGACCCGTTCGTCAACTACGTCACGGCCTGCGAGCTGGGCAGACTCCGCCCCGGTGACCACTACCTGATGGTGGCCGTCGGGCTCGGGGCGTGCTTCGCCGCGATGGTCGTGGAGCACTGAGCGCCCCGGGTGTACGGGGAGGACGGAGATGCGGTGGAGGAGAACTTCAGCCGGCGGCTGAAGACCGCGGTGGCCGGTGACCCGGGTGCGTCCCTGGTGTTCCTGGGCAACTTCGAGGTCGAGGAGGAGTGGGCCCGCGGCGAGACCGGGCTGCCCCGGCTCTCGTCGGCCGGCAACAGCGCCGTGGTCAACCGCATGGAGGAGTTCGCGCTGCTGCTGGGCGACGCCGACGACCACGTCGTCCTCAAGTCCCGGCCCGACGAGGACTACCTGGACCACCTGCGCGGGCTGGGCCTGGCCCTGCCCACCGTGCACGTGGTGGCCGACCAGCGGCCGGACCACATGGTCACCCGGGATGCCTTGGCGGACGACGCGCTGATCGCCACCCTCGGGGAACTGGCCGAACGGGGCGCGCTGCTGGCCCCGCACGGCGTCTCCGCCCTGGAGGAGGAGCTCGCCGCCCGGGCCCGGATCCCGCTGGCCGCCCCGCCGGCACCGCTGTGCAAGGCGGTCAACAGCAAGGTCTACAGCCGGCGCGCCGCGGACGCGGCCGGGCTGCGGCAGCCGCGCGGCTGGGCCTGCGAGACGCTCGGCGAACTCGACGCCGTGCTGCCGGACGCCGCCGAACTGTGCGAGCAGGGCACGCGGTTGATGGTCAAGGAGGCGTTCGGCGTCTCCGGCAAGGGCATCGCGGTCGTCGACGGCCGGCGCCGGCTCGACCGGCTGCACACCGTGATCACCCGGAGCGCCCGTGCCGCCGGCACCGACGGCGCCGCCTTCGTGATCGAGGAACGGGTGGCCAAGGACCGGGACCTCAACTACCAGATCACCGTGGGCCGGGACGGCACCGTGCGGCTGGACTTCGTCAAGGAGGCCCTCACCGAGGGCGGGGTGCACAAGGGCCACCGCTTCCCGCCCGACCTGACGTCACGTCAGCTCGACGTGATCCGACACGCCGCCGGGTTGCTCGGCAAGCAACTGGCGTCCGACGGGTTCTTCGGCGTGGCCGGCATCGACGCGATCGTGGACACCGACGGCGGTGTCTTCCCGGTGATCGAGATCAACGCCCGCAACAACATGTCCACCTACCAGGTCCGGCTCCAGGAACACGTGCTCGCCCCGGGGCAGTCCGCCCTCGCCCGCCACTACCCCCTCCGGCTGCGCCGGGAGCTGCCGTTCGCCGCCGTGCGCCGGCTGCTGGACGGCCTGCTGCTGCGGGCGCCGGGGGAGGAGGGGCTGGTCGTCAACAACTTCGCCACCGTCAACGCCGGCGCCGGCTCCGGGCCCTACCAGGGGCGGCTGTACGGACTGCTGGTCGGCGCCCCCGAACGGCTCCCCGCGCTGGACGAGGCCGTCTCCAAGCAACTGGCCACCCTTACGGAGGAGCCCGCCGATGCCCGCTGAGTTCACCGTGCAGAACCTCGGGATCACCACCCTCGCCGAGCAGTTCGGCACCCCGCTGTACCTCTACGACGGCGACCGCCTGACCGGCCGCATGGACGCGCTGAACGAGCTGCTCCACCCCCGGCTGGAGATCTTCTACTCGCTCAAGGCCAATCCGAACGTCTCCGTCTGCGCCCTGCTGCACGCGCACGGGGCCCGGGCCGAGGTCTCCTCGCTGACCGAGCTGCTGACCGCACGGGCGGCCGGGGTGGCCGCCCGCGACATCGTCTTCCTCGGCCCCGGCAAGAGCCGTGAGGAACTCGGCGCCTGCCTCCGCCACGGCGTGTACGCGGTCATCTGCGAGTCCTTCCAGGAACTGGCGGCGATCGAGGAGCTGGCCGGGGAGCTGGGGCTGACCGCTCCGGTCGCGCTGCGCGTCAACCCGAGCTTCACCGTGAAGGGTTCGGGGCTCACCATGGGCGGCAAGCCCCGCCAGTTCGGCATCGACGAGGAACAGCTGCTGGGGTCGGAACCGCTGGGCAAGCAGCTGACGCAGGTGCGGCTGATGGGCGTGCAGGTGTACATGGGCACCCGCATCCTCAGCGAGGAGGCCGTCGTGCTCAACACCGAGCGCATCCTCGACCTCGCCGAACGCATCGCGGCGCACCACGGCTTTCCCCTGGAGATGGTCGACGTCGGCGGCGGCCTCGGCGTCGCCTACTTCGACGGCGAACGCGACCTCGACCTGGCGCGGCTGGCGGCCGGCGTCAATCCGGTCCTGGACGCCTTCGCCGAAGCCCACCCCGACACCCGGCTGATCATGGAACTCGGGCGCTATCTGGTGGCCGAGAGCGGGACGTACGTGGTCCGGGTCGGCTACACCAAGACCTCGGCCGGGGAGAACTTCGCGGTCGCCGACGGCGGCACCAACCACCACATGGCCGCCGTGGGCATCGGGTCGTTCGTCAAGCGGAACTTCCCCATCGAACTGCTCAACCGGCCCGGCACCGGCGCCACCGAACCGTGGAACATCACCGGACCGCTGTGCACGCCCAACGACACCATCGGCAAGAAGGTGCCGCTGCCGCCGCTGCGGACCGGTGACCTCCTCGGCGTACGGCGGTCCGGCGCGTACGGCCCGAGCGCCTCACCGGTGTTCTTCCTCTCCCACGGCCACCCCGCCGAGGTGCTGGTCCACCGCGGGCGGGCGCACCTGGTCCGGGACGCCGACACCCCCGGCGACCTGCTGGCCCGACAGCACCTGTACGACCCGGCGTCGTCCGCCGTGCGCCCGCCGCTCGACTCGCTCCCCACCGCCTGGGCCCGGCACCCGGGCCGGCCCCCTACCGAAGGACACGACATGACCGAAGCGACCATCCAGCAGCCCACGACCGAGCAGGACCGGGTCACCGCCGCCGTCACCGAAGCCCTCGGCGACGTCCTCCAGCGCGACCTGACCGGCCTGGAACCCGGCACCAGGCTCTTCGACGAACTCGGCCTCGACTCCACCGGCGTGCTCGACCTGCTGCTCGCCCTGGAGGAGCTGCTGGACTGCGAGTTCGACACGGAGAACCTGGAGATGAGCCACTTCGCCACCGTCGGCTCGCTGGCCGACCACCTCGTGGGCGAGCTGAGAGCGCAGCGGTGACGCTCGCCCTGACGGTGTCCGCGACGGCACACCGCCGCTTCCCGGCCGGGGCCACCCGCCCCGGCGCCGCCGACGACGACCGGTACCACGCCCGGGTCGCCGCCGGCGCCGGCGTGCCCCTGCGGGAAGCCGGCCGGCCGACGGTCACCGGATCCACCTTCGAGGACATGGCCCTCGCCCTGCTGGACCCGCTCGGCGCCCAGGACCGCCCCGTCGACCTGCTGTTGCTCGCCTACGCGACGCCCGACCTGCACCCGCTGACGCTCACCGGGCCCACACTGGCCGCCCGCCTGCCCGGCCGGCCCCGGCTCTTCGGCGTCACCGACACCGGCGTCTCGGCCCCCTTCACCATGCTGGCGCTGGCCCGCTCCAGCGTGCTCCGCCACCGCCTCCGGAGGGTGCTGGCGTTCGCCTTCGACCAGTCGGACCTGCCGTACGACGCTCCGCCGCCACCGGACCGGCGGGTGGCGGGCGACGCCGCGGTGGCGCTGGTCGTCGAGCCGGCGCCGGACGGCGCCCCGGACGGGCTCCGGGTGCGCCAGCGGGCGGGCGTCCCCGTCGAGGAGGTGCCGCGCACCCTCGACACCCTCGCGGCCGAACTCGCCGCCGACGGCGCCTCCACGGTCCTGGTCGGCGCCGGGGTGGGGGAGCGCTGGCAGCCGAGGATCCCGCACGTGGCGCTCCGGCACACCCCGGAAGGCTGGCCGTGCACCGCGTTGTTCGGAGCGCTGGCCGCACTGCGCCCGGCACCGGACGACGCCCCGGTGCTGCTCGCCGAGTACGACCGGTCCCTCGGTGACCTGTCGGTCTGCCGCGTCGGCCCGGTGGCCGCATGAGCGCCGCGGCCGGGGTGAGCGCCCCGCCCGACCACCGTCAGCTGTACGCCGCGGCCCGGGACGAGGGCCCGGCGGCCGCCCTGCGGGCCCTGCTGACCCGGCACGGCCCGCACGCCCTGGACGGCGGCGCCGCCGGCCACGCCGTCCTGCCGGAGCCCGCGGGCCCGGTGGCCGGCCGGGTGCTGCGCCGGTACCCGCTGCCCGGCGGGCCCGTGGTCCTGGTCCGGCGCGCCCCGGGCGCCCCGCCGTCCGCCCCCGCCGACCCGCCGGCCCTGCTCTGGATCCGGTTCGGGCTCACCGCCGGACTCCGCACCGCCACCCTGTCCCGGCTGGGCCGACGCGCCGGCGGGGACGGCACCATCCTGATGCACCAACTGGTCAAGGCCCAGGCCGCGGAGGCGTACGCCGGCGAGCTGGAGCTCACCGCCCACGCCGCCTCGCTCGTCCCGGCCGGCGCGACGCCGGCGCAGCTGCGGCAGCTGCACTCACAGATCACCCGCACCGACCGGGCCTGGCTGCGGCTGCTGGGCGCCCACGGCTTCCTGCGCGAGGGCCCCGGCGGCGTCGCCGAGGTGTCGGAACTGCTGGCCGACGTCTACCTGCACGCGGAGGAGGAACGGTGAACGATGACGCACGGCTGGCCGCGCTGCGCGACCGGGCCCGCGAGTGGGGCGACCAGTTCCGGGCCGCCGCACTGGAGCTGGACCGGGACCCGGACGCCGTCCACCGCCACCTGGACCTGCCGGGGGTCCGCCACCTGCGCACCTACGGCACACCGCGCGAGTACGGCGGCCGGCCGCTGAGGGTCGGCCCGTACGTCTTCGAAGGCACCGGCGCCGTGGAACACGTCGTGGTGCTGGAGGAACTGGCGCGCGGAGACGCGGGGCTGACCCTCGCCGCGCCCGGGCCGTCGATGTCCGGCGTGCTGGTGGACAAGCTGGCCGACCCGGCGCAGCGCGCGGAGTACTACACCCGGATCGTGAGCGAACCGACCTGGACCTGCTTCGCGTTGACCGAACCCGGCCACGGCTCCGACGCCTCGGCGATGGAGACCACGCTGCGCCCCGGTGCCGACGGCCGGCTCGTGCTGACCGGCCGCAAACGCTACGTGGGCAACGCCGCCCGCGCCCAGCTCGCCGTGGTCTTCGCCCGCACCGGAAGCGGGCCGCTCGGTGTGACGGCCGTCCTGGTCGACACCGGGTGCGCCGGCTGGCGGGCCGAGCCGCTGGACACGCTCGGACTGCGCGGCGCGCAACTGGGCGCCCTCACCCTCGACGACCTCCCCGTCGGGCCCGAGCGGGTGCTCGGTCGCCACCTGTCGCCGGTCCGCCGCGGCATGTGGGCCTGTATCCAGGTGTTCAACCGGCTGCGTCCCGGGGTGGCGGCGCTGGCCCTCGGCATCGCCGGGGCGGCCCATGCCTACGTCGTCGAGCAGCGGCCCGCCGCCCGTGGCACCGCCCGGGACCGCATCGAGGAACTGGGCCGCCGGATCGAGGCCACCCGGTCCCTGGTGCTCCGGGCCGCCGCGGAGGTGGACGCCACCGGCGACGGGCACCTCGCCTCGGCCGCCAAGGCGCGGGCCTGCGCACTGGCCGAGGAAGTGACGCTGGCCGCCTGCGAACTGCTGGCGCCCGCCGCCCGGGCCGGCCACCCGCTGCTGGACAAACTGGCGCGGGACGCCCGGGGCGTCGAGTTCATGGAAGGCACCCGCAACATCCAGCACCTCAACCTCTTCCCCGCGCTGCTGTCCGGACAGGCCACCGGCTGACCGCCGCGGTCAGGAGTGGTTGAGATAGGTCAGCACGGCCAGCACCCGGCGGTTGTCGTCCTTGGACGGCGGCAGATCCAGCTTCTGCATGATGTTGCCGATGTGCTTGGTGACCGCCTTCTCCGTGATGACGAGCGAGGCGGCGATGCCGGCATTGGACCGGCCCTCGGCCATGCCGTGCAGGACGTCGCGTTCCCGGTCGGTCAGGCGCGTGACCTTTTCGTCCCGCCCGCTGCCGGACATCATCGCGGTGACCACGTCCGGGTCCATCACCGTGCCCCCGCCGGCCACCTGGCGCAGCGCCGAGACGAACTGCGTGGCGTCGAAGACCCGGTCCTTCAGCAGATACCCCACGCCGCCCTCGCCGTCCGCGAGCAACTCGCGCGCATAGAGCTGGTCGACGTACTGCGACAGCAGCAGTGACGGCTGGCCGATGTGGCGGCGGCGCGCCTCCAGCACCGCTCGCAGCCCCTCGTCGGTGTGGGTCGGCGGCATCCGGATGTCCGCCAGGACCAGGTCGGGGCGTTCCACGTCCAGGGCCCGGACCAGCTCCGGGCCGCTGCCGACGACCGAGACGACCTCGAAGCCGTGCGGTTCCAGCAGCCGGATCAGACCCTCGCGCAACAAGAACTGGTCCTCGGCGAGCACGACGCGCATGGCTGCCTTCCCCCCATTCGGCACCGCCCGGACCACGACTTCGGGCCGGGCCGCCCAGAACCTAGCAACGGCCTTGTAAGAGCGGCAAGTTGGCAAATTCCGGTCAGCGGCCCGTCAACCGGCAGTCAGTGCGATTTGGCAGGATCGCGCACGCATCTGAAGAAGCCCCTACCCATCAAGGCGGCAGGTGTCCCATTCACATCATCACCGCTCCCCACGAATTCAATGCCGACGACCTCTTCGTCGATCTGGAACCCCTCGTCGGTGAACCGTTGATGCTGAAATGCGAGGGATTCAATTTCGCCGGTTCCATCAAGCTCAAGGCCGCGCGCGCGATGGTGGACGCCGCCGAACGCCGAGGACGCCTGCGTCCCGGCTCCACCCTGGTGGAGAGCTCCTCGGGGAACCTCGGTGTGGCACTGAGCCTGCTGGCGGCCGGCCGGGGCTACCGCTTCGTGTGCGTGACCGACTCCCGCTGCACCCTCGGCGCCCGTCAGCTCATGCAGGCACTGGGCAGCGAGGTGCACGTCATCACCACCCCGGACCCGGTGGACGGGCTGCTCGGCGCGCGCCTCGCGCACGTCCGCGAACTCTGCGCCGGCAACGAGGACTTCCTCTGGCTCAACCAGTACGCCAACCCGGACAACGGGCAGGCCCACTACGACACCACCGGCCCGGAGATCCTCAAGGCCTTCCCCGACCTGTCGGTCCTCTTCGTCGGGGCCGGGACCACCGGCACCCTGATGGGCTGCGCCCGCTACCTGCGCGACCACCAGCCGTCGGCCCGGGTGGTCGCGGTGGACGCGGAGGGCTCGGTCACCTTCGGCGGCCCCGCCCGGACCCGCATGATCCCGGGGCTGGGCACCGGGGTGCGGCCCCCGCTGCTCGACGAATCGCTGGTCGACGACGTCGTCATGGTCGCCGAGCCCGACACCATCCGCAGCTGCCGCCGGCTGGCCCGCCGCGGCTTCCTCTTCGGCGGGTCCACCGGCACCGTCGTCAGCGGCGCCCTCACCTGGCTCGCGCGGCATCCGCTGCCGCCCGGCGGCCGGGCCGTCGCCATCGCCCCCGACCTCGGCGAGCGCTACCTGGACACCGTGTACCAGGAGCAGTGGGTCGCCGACCTGTACGGCCCGCGGACCCTGGACGACGACGTGCCCGCCCGGGTCGGCTGAGCCGCCCGCCGTCCTCCGCTCCCACCCTCGCCGAGGCGCCCCCGTAGCAGCGGCCCCGCCCTTCCACCGTGACGCGTCCAGGAGACACCATGACCCAACCCGCCGACACCGCCCTGCCGTTGACGGGCGCCCAGTCCGGCATCTGGTTCGACGAGCGGCTCTCGCAAGGGCGACTGGCCTACAACATGGCCGACTACCTCGACATCTCAGGCCCGCTCGACGCGGACCTGCTGCGCCGGGCGCTGGAGACGGTGCTGCACGAGGCGGAGTGCACCAGGGCGCGGTTCTCCGAGACGGACGGCGTCCCCGTCCAGCACGTGCGGCCGCTCGGGGAACTGCCGCTGCGGCAGCTGGACCTCAGCGGCACCGCCGATCCGGTCGCCGAGGCGCTGCGGCTCTTCGACGAGGACCTGCACCGGCCCTTCCGGCTCACCGGCGGCCTGCTGTTCCGGCTGACGCTGGTGCGCATCGCCGCCGACCGCCACCTGCTCCACCTGGCCATGCACCACCTGCTCGCCGACGGCTACAGCCGGCTCGCGGTCTACCGCAGGCTCAGCGAGGTCTACGGCGGCCCGGCCGCCGACCGGGACGGACCGGCGGGCACCCCGCTGCCCCCGCTGCGGGTGCTGCTGGACGGCGAGGCGGCGTACCTGGCCTCGCCCGCGGTCGAGCGCGACCGGCTCTTCTGGGAGCGTCACCTGCCACAGGACGCCGAACCGACCAGCCTGGCCACCGGGGACCCGGCACCCGGCACCGCGTTCCTGCGGGTCACCCGCACCGTCGACGCCACCGCCGCGGCCGCCTGGCGCGCCGCCGCGGCGGACGCCGGGGTGACCTGGCCCACCTTCGCCATCGCCGCCACGGCCGGCTACGTCGCCAAGGCCACCGGCAGCCCCGAGGTGCTGCTGACCCTCCCGGTGACCGCACGGCAGTCCGCGCTGGCCCGCACCGTCCCCGGGATGGTCGCCAACTACCTGCCGTTCCCGGCCCGGTTGCCCGCCCCGACGACGGTGGCCGAACTGCTCGGCGCGACCTCCCGGACCCTCGCCCGCTCGCTGCGGCACCAGCGCTACCCGGCCGAGCGGCTGCGCCGGGCGATGGGGCGGACGGCGGGCGACCGGCGGCCGTTCGGACCGTTCGTCAACGTGCTGCCGCAGAACCCGGAGATCCGCCTCGGCCCCTGCCGGGCGGAGCTGCACAACCTCTCCACCGGCATCGTCGACGACCTGATGATCACCGTCCTGGACGCCGTCGGCGGTGGCCTGGAACTCCACATGAACGGCAACCCCGCGCTCTACCGCCCGGAGGAGATCCGGGACCACCTGAGCCGGTTCGAGGCGTTCCTGCGCCGGCTGGCGTCGGCCCCGGCGGACACCCCGCTCGGCCGGCTGGAGATGGTCACCGAGGACGAACGCGCCGAGCTGCTCACCGCCGGCACCGGAGCCACCGGCCCGGTGCACGGCGGCGTGGTGGAGCGGATACGGAAACACGCCGAGCGGGACCCGGCGGCCAGGGCCCTGGCGGAGGGCGAACGGACCGTCTCCTACGGGGAGTTGGTGGCCTGGGCCGACGCGATGGCGCGGCGGCTGACCGAGGCCGGCGTGGGGCCCGGCTCGCTGGTGGGCGTCCTGGCCGAACCCGGCGCGGTCTTCCTCGGCACGGTGCTGGCCGTCCTGCAGGCCGGCGGGGCCTGGGTTCCGCTGGACGTCCGGGCCCCGGCGGCCCGGGCCGCCGGGCTGCTCACCGACGCCCGGGTGGGCCACCTGGTCGTGGGGCCCGGCTGCGCCGCGCCGGCCGACGAGGTGACCGCGCTGACCGGCCACCCGGTGCGGCGGCTGGCGGCGGACGGGGACTTCACCGCGGCGCCCGCGCCCACCGCGCCGGCCGCTTTGGCGGGCGGGCCGCGCGACCCGGCCTACGTGATCTTCACCTCGGGGTCGACCGGCCGGCCCAAGGGCGCCGTCGTCGAACGCCACGGCATGCTCAACCACCTCCTCGCCAAGATCGAGGACCTCGGCCTCGGGCCCGGCGACACGGTGGTGTGGAACGCACCGGTGACCTTCGACGTGTCGGTGTGGCAGATGCTGGGCCCGCTGCTGGCCGGCGGCGTCGTACAGATCGTCCCGCACGAGGTCGCCGCCGACCCCGAGGCACTGTTCGGCACGGTCGCGGACCACGCGGTGACGGTCCTGGAGGTCGTGCCGTCCCTGCTGCGCGCCGCCCTGGACCTCTGGCAGGTCTCGGGCACCGGCCCCGACACCGCCTCGCTCCGGTGGCTGATGGTCACCGGTGAGGCGCTGCCGGCGGACCTGTGCGCACGGTGGTGGCGGATCGCCCGGGTGCCGATGGTCAACGCCTACGGCCCCACGGAGTGTTCGGACGACGTGACCCACGCCGTGCTGCGGCCGGGGGAGGAACTGGGCGCCCGGGTCCCCATCGGCCGGCCGGTGCGCAACACCGTCCTGCACGTGCTCGGCGGCGACCTGCGCCCGGTCCCGGTGGGCCAGGTGGGCGAACTCTTCGTCGGCGGAGCCGGAGTGGGCCGCGGGTACCTCGGTGACCCGGTCAAGACCGCCGCCTCGTTCGTCGCCGACCCCTTCGCCGGGGGCGGGGCCCGGATGTACCGCACCGGCGACCGCGTGGTGCGCCGCCCCGACGGGCAGCTGGAGTTCGTCGAGCGGCTGGACCACCAGGTCAAGGTGCGCGGACACCGGATCGAACTGGGCGAGGTGGAGGCCGCGCTGCGCGCCGTCGACAAGGTGGCCGACGCGGCGGTGCGGGCGGTCGCCGGCCCGTCCGGCACCACCCGTCTGATCGCCTACGTCGTCGCGCCGGACGTGCCCACGGACGTGGTGCGCGACGCGGTCGCCTCGGCGCTGCCGGAGTACATGGTGCCGTCGGGCTGGGTCGCGCTGGACCGGATGCCGCTGACCGCGCACGGCAAGGTGGACCGGCGGGCGCTGCCCGATCCCGTTTCCGGTGGCCCCGCCCCGGTAACCCGGCGGCGCCGCGCGCCGCGGCCGGGGGCCGAGACGGTGCTCTGCGAGACCTTCGCCGAGGTGCTGCACCTGGCCGAGGTCCGGGTCGACGACAGCTTCTTCGCCCTCGGCGGCGACTCCATCACCGCGATCCAGGTGGTCAGCCGGGCGCGGACCCGCGGGGTGACGCTCACCCCCCGGGCCATCTTCGACCACCGCACACCCGCCGCCCTCGCGGCGCACCACCCCGTGGGCGGGGACGAGGACGCCCCGGCGGGATCGACGCCGCGCACCACGGCGGCCGACGACGGCGTCGGGGACGTCGAACCCACCCCGATCATCGCCCAGCTCTGCGAGGACCTGACCACGCTCGACGGGCCGGCGGCGCAGTACAGCCAGTACGTGGTCCTCCGCACACCCCCGGAGCTGACCGCCGAAGCCCTCCTCCCCGCCCTGCAGGCCCTCGTCGACCACCACGACGTGCTCCGGCTGCGGCTGCACGAACCGGTGCCCGGCGTCTGGACGCTGCGCACCGGGGAGCCCGGCACCGTCGACGCCGCCGGCCTGCTCCACACCGCGGACGGCGCCCCGCCCGACCCGGCCGCCCTCGAACGGACCGTGGCGGCGCAGGTCGAGGCGGCCCGCGCCCGGCTCGACCCGCGCGCCGGCGTCATGCTGCAGGCGGTGCTCCTCGGCCGCGGGCCGGACGGCACCGGCCGCCTGCTGCTGCTGGCCCACCACACCGTCGTCGACGGCGTCTCCTGGCGCATCCTCCTCGCCGACCTGCGCTCCGCCTGCGAGGCGGTCGAGGCCGGGCAGCGCCCGGAGCCGGCGCAGGTGCCCACCTCCTACCGGCGCTGGGCCTCCCTGCTGGCCCGCGAGTCCCGCTCCGGCCGGCGGATCGCCGAACTCGACCACTGGCAGCGCCAGACCGTCGACCCGGCCGCCGGTCTCGGCCGGCGCCCCCTCGATCCGGCCCGTGACACCTACGGCCGGGCCGGCCGGCTGCGGCTGCACCTGCCCGAGGACACCACCGCCGCCCTGCTCACCTCCGCCGTCACCGCCTTCCACGGCGAGATCAACGACCTCCTGCTGGCCGCACTCGCCCTGGCCGTCGGCCGCTGGCGGTCCCGCCACACCCCGGACGCCGGCCCGCGGGTCCTGGTCGAACTCGAAGGCCACGGACGCGAGGAACTCGACGAAGCGGCCGACCTGTCCCGCACGGTCGGCTGGTTCACCTCCGTCTTCCCCGTCCTGCTCGACCCCGGGGAGTTCGACGCCGCCGAGGCCTGGGCCGCCGGGCCGGCCCTGGCCACCGTCGTCAAGCGCACCAAGGAGCAACTGCGCGCGGTGCCCGACCGCGGCCTCGGCCACGGCCTGCTGCGCCATCTCAACCCGCAGACGGCCCGGTTGCTGACGGCGGGCGGCACCCCGGAGATCGGCTTCAACTACCTCGGGCGGTTCACCGCGGACGGCGCGGCCGGGCCGTGGACCATGGACGGCGCGCACGCGGTCGTCGGCACCGGAGTCCACCCCGACATGCCGCTGCGGCACCCGCTGGCCGTCACCGCCGTCACCGAGGACCTCGGGACCGGACCCCGGCTGGCCGCCGAGTGGCTGTGGGCCGACGGCGTGCTGACCGCCGCGGACGCCGAGGAGATCGCCCGGGGCTGGTTCGAGGCGCTGCGGGCCGTGGTGCGCCACCTCGCGCTGCCGGACGCCGGCGGACACTCCCCGTCGGACTTCCCGCTGGTCTCCCTGACCCAGGAGGAGACCGACGACCTGGCGCGGGAGAGCGCCGGCGCCCTGACGGACGTGCTGCCGCTGACCGCGTTCCAGCGCGGCCTGCTCTTCCAGGCCCAACTGCGCGGCGACGGCCCCGACCTCTACACCCTCCAGATCTCCGCCGACCTGACCGGCCCCCTCGACCCCGCGGCGCTGGAACGGTCGATGGCCGCCCTGCTGCACCGGCACCCCCAGCTGGCGGCGGGCTTCCGCTACCGCGACACCGGCGACCCGGTCGCCGTACTGCGCGACGGCGTCAGCGTGCCGCTCACCCGGGCCGACTGCCGCGCCCTGTCCGCCGAGCAGCGCGAGGCGGAACTGTCGCGGCTCGCCGCGGCGGACCGGGAGCGCCACTTCGACCTCGCCCGCCCGCCGCTGATGCGCTGGACGCTGGTCCGCCTCGACGACCGGCGCCACCGGCTGATCTGGACCCTGCACCACATCCTGGTCGACGGCTGGTCCATGCCCGTCCTCGTCCGGGAACTGCTGACCTGCTACGCGGACGGCGGCGACGCCCAGGGCCTGCCCGCCCCGGTGCCGTTCCGGGCCTACCTGGCCCGGCTCGCCGCACAGGACCGGGCAGCGGCCCGGGCCGTCTGGCACTCGGCGCTGGAGGGCCTCACCGGACCGGTCCACCTCTGCGCGGCCGAGCCGGGCCGGGAACCGGTCGAGCCCGCTTCCGTGCCGTTGTTGCTGACGGAGGCCGAAACCGCCGCGCTCACCGGGTTCGCGGCCGCCCAGGGACTCACCGTCAACACCCTCCTGCTGGGCGCCTGGGCGGCGCTGCTGAGCCGGACGACCGGACGTGACGACGTGCTGTTCGGCTCGATCGTCTCCACCCGTCCCGGCGGGCTGCCCGGTGTGGAGTCCATCGTCGGACCGTTCCTCAACACCCTCCCGGTACGTGCCGCGCTGCGCCCGGACGAACCGGCGACCGACTTCCTGCACCGGTTGCAGAAGGAGCAGTCGGCGCTGCGCGACGCCGACCACCTGGCGCTCGGCGAGATGCTCGGCGGCAACCCCGCGCTCGCCGCGGCCGGTGAACCCTTCGACACGGTCCTGGTCTTCGAGAACTTCCCGACCGTGGCCCCCGACGACCTGCCCGCCGGGGCGGGCCTGCGGGTGGCCGACGCGGGCGCCCGCGACGCCCGCCACCACCCCCTCAGCCTGGTCGTGCGGACCGGCACCCGCATGGAGATCCGCTTCGACCACGCGCCCGACGTCCTGGACCGGGCCACCGTCGAGGCGCTCGCCACCGCCTTCCGCCGGCTGCTCCTGGGCCTGGTGGAGCACCCCGGCCGGCCCGTGACCGGACCGGACGTCCCGGGCCCCGACGACGGCGTGCTGCCCCGCGGCGGGGCCCCGGCGCCCGCCGGCGGAACGGACCCGGCCGGCACCGGACCGGCCCCCGGCCCGGAGGCCGCCGAGGTGCAGCTGCTGTGCGGGCTGTTCGCGGAGGTCCTGGGGCTCGGCCAGGTGGGCCCGCAGGACAACTTCTTCCTGCTGGGCGGGGATTCGATCAGCGCGATCCAGGTCGTGGGCCGGGCCCGGGCGAAGGGGCTGGCCCTGACCGCCGGCCAGGTCTTCCGGCTGCGCACCCCCGCCGCCCTCGCCGCCGCCCGGCCACCCGCCGAGGAACCCGCCCCGGCCGGGGCCAGCACCACCGCGGAACCGGCGGGCCCGGCTGACCTCCTCGGCCTGGACGGCGACGAACTGGCCGTGCTCGAAGGTGAGTTGGCGGAACTCGACACCGAGCTGGAGTCATGATGGCGACCACCCCCACGAGCCGGCCGAGCAGTGAGTTCCTGCCGCTGTCACCGCTGCAGCGCAGCTTCCTCTTCCACGCCGACCTCGTGCAGGACGGCCCCGACATCCACGTCCTGCAGTTCACGGCCGACCTCGCCGGCCCCCTCGACGAAGGCCGGCTGCGCTCCGCGGTGCGCACCCAGTTCGTACGCCACCCCAACCTGCGGGCCTGCTTCCGCACCCGCAGGTCGGGCGAGCCGCTGCAGGTGCTGCCCGCCGCCGTGCCGCTGCGCTGGACCACGATCGACCTCGGCCACCTGCCCCCCGACGGGCAGGCCGCCGAACTGGAACGGATCACCGAGGCCGACCGGACCGAACGCTTCGACCTCACCCGCCCGCCGCTGCTGCGGTGCACCCTCGTCCGCCGCGCCGACGGTCTGCACCGCTTCCTGCTCACCGCGCACCACATCGTGGTGGACGGCTGGTCCATGCCGCTGCTGCTGTCCGGCCTCTTCGAGGACTACGCCGCCGCGTCCGCCGCCACCGGCCCCGCCGTACGCCCGGGGACCGGCTACCGGGACCACCTGACCTGGCTGACCCGCCAGGACGTTCCGGCGGCACGTCAGGCGTGGCACGAGGCGCTGTCGGGGCTCTCCGAACCGTCCCTGGTCGCACCGGACGACCCGGGCCGCGCCGCGGTCGTCCCGCACACCGTGCGCGGCCACCTCCCGCCACCGGCCGCCGACCGCCTGGCCCGCTGGGCGCGCGGCCACCAGCTGACCACCGGCATGGTGGTCCAGGGCAGTTGGGGACTCCTCGTCGGCCAGCTCACCGGCCGGGCCGACGTCACCTTCGGAGTGGTGGACTCCGGCCGGCCGGCCGAGCTGCCCGGCGTCGGCGCGCTGGTCGGGATGTTCGCCAACACCCTGCCCGCCCGGCTCCGGATCGACCCGGCCCGCTCCCTGACCGACCTGTTCACCGCCTTCATGGACCAGCAGGCGGACCTGCTTCCGCACCGGCACCTCGGCCTCGCCGACATCCAGCAACTCGCCGGCGGCCGAACCCTCCTGGACACCGCGGTGCTGTTCCAGAACTACCCGCGGGCCGGCGAGGACGCCTTCACCGAACTGACCGGCCTGCGGCTGCTCGCCTCCGACATCCGCAACGACACCGAGTTCCCGCTGAGCCTGGTCGTGCTCCCCGGGGACGGCCTCGAACTGAGCCTGCAGTACCACCCCGGACTCTTCACCGAGCCGGCCGCCCACCGGCTGCTGGCACGCGCCACCCGGCTGCTGGACCGCCTCCCCGACATCGCCGGCGAACCGGCCGGCCGCCTCGACCTCCTCACCCCCGGCGAACGCGAGCTCGTACTGGCCCGGTACAACGACACCGCCCGGCCCGCCCCCGATCGGCTGCTGCCGGACGCCCTCGCCCGGCGGGCCGCCGCGGACCCGGACCGGGTCGCCGTGGTCAGCGATCACGGGACGCTCACCGCGGGCGCGCTGGAAAGCCGCGCCAACCGGCTCGCCCGGCACCTGCTCGACCACGGCGTCGGGCCGGGATCCGTCGTCGCCGTGGCCATGCCCCGCACCGGCGATCTGCTGGTCGCCGTGCTCGCCGTCCTCAAGACCGGTGGCGCGTTCCTCGCGGTCGACCCCGACCACCCGCGCACCCGCATCCGGTACATGCTGGACGACGCGCGTCCCGCCGTGCTGCTGAGCGCCACCGCCGAGGCCGCCGCCATCGGCTGGCCGGGCCGCACCGTCCTGGTGGACCGGCCCGCCGTCGAAGAACTGCTGGACACCCTCGCCGACGGCGACGTCACCGACGCCGAGCGCGGCGGCCCGCTCCGCGCCGATCTGCCCGCCTACCTCCTGTACACGTCGGGCTCGACGGGCCGGCCCAAGGGCGTCGTGGTCCCACACGGCGCCCTGGCCAACTTCCTCCACGACGTGCCGCACAGAGTGCCCCTGACCGCGGACGACCGCACCCTGGCGACCACCACCTTCGGGTTCGACATCGCCCTGCTGGAACTCTTCCTGCCGCTGCTGACCGGCAGCGGCCTGGTCCTCGCCGACCGCGCCACCACCCGCGACCCGGCGGCCCTCGCGGCGGCGCTACGCACCCACGGCGCGACCGTCCTGCAGGCCACCCCCAGCCAGCTGCAGGCCCTGCTGACCTCACAACCCGCCTGCCTGGCCGGCCTGCGCCTGCTGTCCGGGGGAGAGGCGCTGAGCGCGGCGCTCGCCGAGGGACTGCTCCGGCACGCCGGATCCCTCGTCAACTTCTACGGCCCCACCGAGGCCACCGTCTACGTCACCGCGCACGAGGTACGGGCGCCGGTCGACCGCACCCCGCCCATCGGCACCCCGCTGGCCAACACCCGCGGATACGTCCTGGACGCGGCGCTGCGACCGGTACCGCCCGGCGTCGTGGGCGAGCTCTACCTGGCCGGCTCCCAACTGGCCGACGGCTACCTCGGCCGCCCCACGCTGACCGCCGAACGCTTCGTCGCCGACCCGCACGGCGCCCCCGGCACCCGCATGTACCGCACCGGTGACCTGGCCCGCTGGGACGCCGACGGGCAGCTGGAGTACCTCGGCCGGACCGACCACCAGATCAAGGTGCGCGGCCACCGCATCGAACCCGGCGAGATCGAGGCCGCCCTCGTCGAACAGCCCGGCGTGACCCACGCCCTGGTGGTGCCCCGCACCTACGGGGAGGACGACGTACGGCTGGTCGCCTACCTCGTCACCCCCGACCCGGACCCGGACACCGCGCGGATCCGCGAGGGGGTGGCCGCCGCGCTGCCCTCCTACATGGTCCCGGCGGCCTTCGTCCGCCTGGACGCACTGCCGCTCGGCCCCAGCGGCAAGGTCGACCGGGCCCGGCTCCCGGAGCCGCCGACCGCCACCCGGGCCCGGCCCCTCCCGGCCACCGGCACCCCCGCGCTGGACATCCTGCGGGGCCTGTTCGCCGACGCCCTGGGCTGCGCCGACGTCGGCCCGGACGACGACTTCTTCGTCCTGGGCGGCCACTCCCTGCTGGCGACCCGGCTGGTCAGCAGGGTCCGGGCCGCGCTCGGGGCCGAACTGTCGGTCCGCGCCCTCTTCGACCACCGCACACCGGCCGCCCTCGCCGGCCACCTCACCGCCGCACCGGCCGCCCGGGAACCGCTGCGCCCGCAGGAACGGCCGTCCTTCGTGCCGCTGTCGCACATGCAGCAGCGGCTGTGGTTCCTCAACCGCCTCGCCCCCGGCGGCGGCGCCTACCACGTGGCGTCGGCGGTCCGCCTCACCGGCGCGCTGGACACCGCGGCGCTGCGCGCGGCCCTGGGCGACCTCACCGACCGCCACGAGGTGCTCCGCACCGTCTACCCCGAACTGGCCGGCGTCCCCGGCCAGGTGGTGGTGGACGCCGCCGAGGCCCGGCCGGACCTCCCGCGGTACGAGGTGCCCGGGGGCGAGCGGGAGCTGACCGCCCGGCTCACCGCCGAGTGCGCGGCCGACTTCGACCTCACCACCGAACTCCCCTTACGCGCACGGCTGTTCCGGCTCGAACCCGACCGGCATGTGCTGCTGCTGGTGATGCACCACATCGCCGTCGACGGCTGGTCGCTGGAGGTCCTCGCCGGCGAACTCTCCGAGGCGTACCGGGCGCGGACCGCCGGCCGCGCCCCCGAGCTGCCCGAACTCCCGGTGACCTACACCGACTTCACGCTGTGGCAGCGGCGCCTGCTCGGCGCCGAGGACGACCCCGAAAGCCTGCAGAACCGGCAACTCGACCACTGGACCACCGCCCTGCGCGGCATGCCCGAAGAGCTGGAACTGCCCACCGACCACCGGCGGCCGCAGAGGGCCGGGTACGCCGGTGACGCGGTCGGCTTCACCGTGCCCGCCGAGATCCACCGCCGGCTGGCCGCGCTGGCGGTCTCCGCCGGCGTCAGCCCGTTCATGGTGCTCCAGGCCGCCCTCGCCGCCACCCTCACCAAACTGGGCGCCGGCCCCGACATCCCCCTCGGCACCCCCGTCGCGGGCCGCACCGACGCCGCCCTGCACGACCTGGTCGGCTTCTTCGTCAACACCCTGGTGCTGCGCACCGACACCGGCGGCGATCCCACCTTCGGCGAACTGCTGCACCGGGTCAGGGAGGCGGACCTCGGTGCCTACGCGCACCAGGACCTGCCCTTCGAGCGCCTGGTGGAGGCGCTGGGCCCCACCCGCTCCCTGGCGCGCCAGTCGCTGTTCCAGGTCATGCTCATCCTCCAGAACACCGAGCGCACGCGGTTCTCCCTGGACGGACTGGAGTGCGCACCGGTGGAGGTGGGCCTCGGCGTCAAGTTCGACCTCGCCTTCGAGATCGCCGAGGAGCACGACGCCGAGGGACCGGCGGGCCTGACCGGCCGGCTGGAGTTCGCCACCGACCTGTACACCCGCCCCACCGCCGAGCGGCTCGCGGAGCGCTTCGTCCGGCTGCTGACCGCCGCGGTCACCCGGCCCGCGGCACGGCTGAGTTCCCTTGCGGTCCTGGCGCCCGGGGAACGCCGGCAGATCCTGGACCGGTGGAGCGCCGACCGGCGGTGGACCGCGCCCCCGCCCGTCACCCTGCCCGCCCTGTTCGAAGAGTGGGCGCGGCAGCAGCCCGGCCACCCCGCGTTCGTCTCCGACCGGGACCGGCTGAGCTACCGCGAACTGGACGAGCGGGCCGGCCGGCTGGCCCGTCATCTGCGGGACCTCGGCGCCGGCCCGGGCACCCTGGTCGCCCTGGCGCTGCCCCGCTCGGCCGACCTGGTGGTCGCGCTGTTCGCGGTGCTCAAGACCGGCGCGGCCTACCTCCCGGTCGACCCCGGCTACCCCACCGCGCGGATCACGCAGATGCTGACCGACGCCCGGCCCACGCTCCAGGTCACCTGCACCGCGGTGCGGGCATCGGGCGCGCTGCCCGACGACGTGCTGCCGGACGGCCGGACCGTGGTCCTCGACGATCCCGCGACCGCGGCGGCCGTCGCAGCGCGCCCCGCCCGGCCGCTGACCGACGACGAGCGCACCCGGCCCCTGACGCCCGCGGACCTCGCGTACGTGATCTACACCTCCGGTTCCACCGGGCGGCCCAAGGGCGTCGCCGTCCGCCACGCCACGGCCGCCGACCTCGCCCGCGACCACCGGGCCCGCCTCGGGCTCGGCCCGCACACCAGGGCCCTGCAGTTCGCGTCCTTCGGCTTCGACGCGGCCGTGTGGGAACTGTGCGTCTCGCTGTTCAGCGGCGGCACCCTGGTCCAGGCCGACGACGACCGGCGGGCCGGCGAGCCGCTGGCCGACACGATCCGCCGGCACGCGGTGAACCTCGCGGTGCTCCCGCCGGTCGTGGTCGCCTCCCTTCCCCCGGACGCCCGGCTGCCGAAGGACATGCTGCTGGCGGTCGCCGGCTCGGCCTGCCCGCCGGAGCTCGTCGAGCGCTGGGCCGGGGCCACCCGGATGGTCAACGCCTTCGGTCCGACCGAGACCACGGTCTGCTGCTCGATCAGCGAGCGGCTCGACGGGGGACGCCCCCCGATCGGCCGCCCCGTCGCCGGACACCGGCTCCACGTCCTCGACGACGCGCTGTCCCCGGTCCCCTCCGGGGTCACCGGAGAGCTCTACGTGGGCGGCACGGGCCTCGCGGTGGGCTACCTCAACCGCCCGGAGCTGACCGCGGCACGCTTCGTCGCCGACCCCTTCGGCCCGCCCGGCTCCCGCATGTACCGCACCGGAGACCTCGTACGGTGGCTCCCCGACGGCAACCTGGACTACGTGGGCCGGGCCGACCAGCAGGTCAAGATCCGCGGCTTCCGGGTCGAACCCGGCGAGATCGAGAGCGCGTTGACCGAGGAGCCCGGGGTGGCCCAGGCGGCCGTCGTCGCACGTGCGGACCGCCCCGGGGACCTGCGGCTGGTCGGCTACCTGGTGCCCGAGGCCGGGACCGAACCCGACCTCGCGGCGCTGCGTGCCGCCCTCGCCCGCAAGCTGCCCGGCCACCTGGTGCCGGCGGCCCTGATGGCCCTGCCGGAGCTGCCGCTGACCGTGCACGGCAAGCTGGACGTCGCCGCGCTGCCGGCGCCCGAGCGGCGCGGCACGCCGTCCCGGCCGCCCGCGCCCGGCACCGAACGGCTGGTCGCCGACGCCTTCGCCGAGGTGCTGGGGGTGGCCGCGGTCGGCGCCGAGGACGACTTCTTCGCCCTCGGCGGCAACAGCATCGGCAGCGTCCAACTGGTCTCCCGGCTGGCCAAGGACGGCCTGCGGATCGCCGTCGCGGAGGTCTTCACCGCCCGCACCGTCGCCGCCCTGGCCGCGCTGGCCGGCCCCGGCCCGGCGGCCTCGGGCCGCGGCACGGTCCGGCACCTGGAGGAGCAGTGGACGGCCGGCGGACTCGACACGGCCGGCCTGGACCCGTTCGCCCCCCTGCTGCCCATCCGGCCCACGGGCGAGCTGCCGCCGTTGTGGTGCCTCCACGGCGGGCTGGGCCTCAGCCTTCCGTACCTCGGCCTGGCGGCCCACATCGACCCGGCCCGCCCCCTGTACGGCCTCCAGGCCCCGCAGGCGAGCGGCGGCGCACCACCGGCCGGCCTGGAGGCGCAGGCCGACGACTGCCTGGGCCTCATCCGGCGGATCCAGCCCGAGGGCCCCTACCACCTGATGGGCTGGTCCTACGGCGGACTGCTCGCCCACCAACTGGCCGTCCGGCTCCGGGCCGGCGGCGAACGCGTGGCTTACCTCGCCAACTTGGACGCCTACCCGCACGACCCCGCCCACGACGGGCCGCTGCCGGGCGACCGGGAACTCCTGGTGCGCTTCCTCGCCTACCTCGGGCACGAGGACGCGGCCGGGGCGGCCGACGGCGGCGCCGGGTCCGTCGCGCGCACGCTCCGCCGGCACGGGGGGACGTTCGCCCGGCTCGCCACCGAGGACGTCGAGCGGCTGATGGCCACCATGCGGCACCACGCCGACCTGGCGACCCGCTTCCGGCCCGGCCGTCACGAGGGCGACATGACCCTGGTGGTCGCCGCCGCCGAGCGCACCAAGGAAGCCACCACGCACTCCGTCCGGCGCTGGCGGCAGCACGTGACCGGCACGGTGCACCGGCACGACGTACCGCACGAGCACGAGTACCTGATGCACCCCGGCCCCCAAGCGGCGATCGGGAAGATCATCGACGACGACCTGCGCCGCCTCGCGTCGCGGCGCCCCGGAAGGCAGGCATGAGCACCCTCACCGTCGACACCCCAGCCGGACCGTCCGCCGCAGCCGGCGTCGTCAGGGAGACCTTCGCCCTGGCCGGCCGGCGCCTGCGCCATCTGCGCCGGGCCCCCGGACGCATGGTGGGGCTCGTGATGAATCCCCTGGTGATGCTGCTCGCCGTGGGCTACCTGTTCAAGAACGCCATCGTGTCCCCGCACGGCGGTGCCTACCAGGAGTACCTGATGGCCGGCATCACCGCGCAAGTGGGCCTGGCCGGTGTGGGCCCCACGGCGGTCAGCGTCGCCCTGGACCGGCGGGCCGGCCTGATGGACCGCTTCCGGTCGCTGCCCATCTCCCGGGCGGCGGTGCTGACCGCGCACGCGCTGGGCGACCTGCTGATCGGGCTCGGGGTCCTGGTGGTGATCAGCCTCGTCGGCCTGGGCATCGGATGGCGGGTGCACGGCGACCTGCTGTCGGTGCTCGCCGGGTTCGGCGTCGCCGCCCTGTTCATCCTCGCGACCGTATGGGTGGGCATCGCGCTCGGGATGACCGTGAGCAACATCGAGTCCGTCGACTCGATCGCGGCCCTCGGCCTGGTCGTCTGCACCTTCCTCTCGGACGCGGTCTTCTCGGCGTCCGCGATGCCCGCCTGGCTCCGCCCGGTGGTGGAGTGGAACCCGGTCACCGCGGTGGCCGACGCCATCCGCCACCTGTGGGGCAACCCCGTCCAGCCCGGCTCGGGCTTCCCCGGCCAGCACCCCTTCCTGGTCGCCGGCTGCTGGCTCGGGTTGCTGCTCGCCGGGTCCGTGGCGGCCGCCCTGACCAGCTTCCGGTCACGGGAGTGAGACGCCCCGTGCGGCGCGGCCACCGGGCACCGGGGCACCCGGCGGGCGCAGCATACTGAGCAGCCGCTTACCATGGACCGGCATGTCCGCAACAGCACCAGGAGCCCCGTCCGTGACCGTCGAATCCCTTCCGGCCGCCGCCCTCCCGTACGGCCGGCTCGTCCCCGTCACCGTCCACTTCGACGACCTCGACGCCCTGGGCATGCTCCACAACTCCCGCTACCCGCTGCTGGTGGAACGCGCCTGGGCGGAGTACTGGCACGCCCAGGGCTTCGGCTTCGACGGCGACTGGGCCGCGGCCGGCGACATGTGCAACGTCATCAAGGAGATGCGGGTCTCCTACGAGCGCCCGGTCACCCGCCCCGGCTCCTACGCCGCCCACCTGTGGATCGAACGCCTCGGCCGCACCGGCCTCACCTACGGCTTCCGGCTCTGCTCGGCCGACGGCGGCGAGACCTACGCCCACGGCCACCGCGTCCTGGTCCGGGTCGACTCCGCCACGCTGCGGCCCACGCCGTGGTCCGACCGGGCCCGCGCGGTGGCCGGGGAGCTGATCCGCCCGGAGCGCGACGAGCCGGAGACGGCGGCGGACGCGGCCTGACCCGCCGGACCGGCAGCGGCCCGCCGCCCGGACCGGCCCGGTTCAGGACCGGCAGCGGCCCGGCAGCGGCCCGCCGCCGGACCGGCCCGGCACCTGACCGGCAGCGGTCCGGCACCAAACCGGCAGCGGCCCGGCAGCGGCCCGCCGCCGGACCGGCCCGGCACCTGACCGGCACCGGCCCGGCACCAAACCGGCAGCGGCCCGCCGCCGGGACCGGACCGGTTCAGGACCGGCAGCGGCCCGGCACCTGACCGGCAGTGGCCCGCGTTCAGGACCGTTCCCTATCGTCCGCCACCGCGGGCGCACCCCCCGAGGCCGTACGGGCCGGGACGGCCAGCACCCGGGCGCCCCCGACCAGACCGCAGGCCAGCGCCGTGACCAGCGCGAACGACACCGTCAGCGAACTGGCCTGGGCGATCCCGCCGATCGCGGACGGGGCGATCAGCCCGGACGTGTAGGTGATCGTGGCGACCCCCGCGATCGCCTGGCTCGGCGCCGGACCGCTGCGCCCGGCGGCCGCGAAGGCCAGCGGGACCACCACCGCGATGCCCAGGCCGATCAGCCCGAACCCGGCCATCGCCGGCACCGGATGGCGGGCCGCGACGATCAGCAGCCCGCCGGCCGCCGCCAGCACGCCCCCGGCCCGTACCGTGCGCACCGCGCCGAAGCGGGCCACCACCTTGTCGCCGGCCAGCCGCGCGGCCGCCATGGTGCAGGCGAAGGCGGTGGTCGAGGCGGCCGCCAGGCCGGCGTCCGTACCCAATCGGTCGCGCAGGTAGACCGCCGACCAGTCCAGCCCGGCGCCCTCCGCGAACACCGCGCAGAACCCGATCGCCCCGATGACCAGGGCCGACTTCGGCGGCAGCGCGAACCGCGGCGGCGGATGCTCCTCCGGGGCGCTGCGCAGGTCCAGCACGCCCCGGCAGGCGGCCGCGCCCAGCAGGGTCAACACCATTGCGGCACCCGCGAGATGGAGCCGGGCGTCCCAGCCGGCGTGCGCGGCCAGCGTGCCGGCCGCCGAGCCGAGCAGCGCGCCCGCGCTCCACATCCCGTGCAGCCCCGACATGATGGGCCGCCCGAGCCGGTCCTCGGTCTCCACGCCGAGGGCGTTCATCGCGACGTCCGCCGTGCCGGAGGCCGCGCCGTACACCAGCAGCGCCGGGCAGAGCGCGTACAGACCGGGGGAGAGGGCGGGCAGGACCAGCGAGAGGGTCCACAGCGCGAGCAGGGCGCGCAGTGCCGTCCGGGCGCCGAAGCGGTGGCTGATCCGGCCGGCCAGCGGCATGGCCAGCGACGCCCCGATCGCCGGGAAGGCGAGAGCCAGGCCGAGCTGGCCGGCGGAGATGCCCGTGTGGTCCTGGATCCAGGGGATGCGGGTGGCGAAGTTGCCGGTGACCGAGCCGTGGACGAGGAAGACCAGTGCGACGGACCGACGGGCGCGGCCCAGCCGGGCCTGGGGGAGCGGGGAGAGGCGGGAGAGGGAGCCGTCGGGGGTGCCGGTGCCAGCCATGGGCGGCAAATTATCAGGAACCCTGCCTGTTAATAAGGGCGTTGGCCCGCCCGGATGACAGAATCCCGCCATGCATCCCCCGCGCGCGGCAGCCGCCGGCCGTACCGCCTCCCCGGCCACCGCCCGGCTGATCAACGACCGGCTGGCCCTCCAACTCCTCCAATCCGACGGCCCGTTGACGGCAGGTCAGCTCAAGACGCTGACCGGACTGTCCCGGCCGACCGTGGCCGACCTCGTCGAACGCCTCCAGCAGGCCGGACTGATCGCCGTCGTCGGCGAGAGCGGCGCACAGCGGCGCGGACCCAACGCCCGGCTCTACGGAATCGTCGCCGACCGGGCCCACCTCGTCGGCCTCGACCTGCGCACCCACAGCGTCACGGTCGCGGTCGCCGACCTCCTGGGCCGGGTACGCGCCGAACGCACCGCCCCCGTCGGCGCGGACACCGGCCCCGACGCGGCCGTCGCCACCGCCCACGCCGTGGTCGACGAGGCGCTCGCCGCAGCCGGCGCCGACCGGCCGCACACCCTCGCGGTCGGCGCGCCAGGCCTGGTCGACCCCGCCACCGGCCGGCTCGGCGGCACCGACCGGCTCCCGTCCTGGCACGCCACCCTGGTCGGTGAACTGCGCACCCGGACGGCCGCACCGGTCCTGCTGGAGAACGAGGTCAACCTCGCCGCCCTCGCCGAACAGCGCGAGGGCGCGGCCCGCGACCACGAGACCTTCGTCCTGCTCTGGCTCGGCCACGGCACCGGCGCCGCGGTCGTCCTGGACGGCGCGCTGCGGCGCGGCGCCTCGGGCGGCACCGGCGAGATCGGCTTCCTCCCCGTCCCCGGCACCGGCGCACTGCCCTCCGCCACCGGCTGCGACGGCGGCTTCCACTCCCTCGCCGGCTCCGCGGCGCTCTGCGCCCTCGCGGCGGAACACGGCCTCGCCGCCCCGCCCGGCGAACCGGCCGGCCGCCGCGGCCCCACCGGCCCCACCGAGGCCCCGCCCGCCGAGGCCCTGGTCCGCGCCGCCGTCACCGCCGAGGAAGCCGGCGCCGACGCAGCCGCCACCGCCTTCCTCGACGCGCTGGCCGCCCGGGTCGCCCTGGGCGCGGCGGCCGTCTGCGCGGTGCTCGACCCCGGCTGCGTCGTCCTCGGCGGCGAGATCGGCCTGGCCGGCGGCGCCACGCTCGCCGACCGGGTCGCCGACCGGTTGGCCCGGCTCTCCCCGCTGCGCACCGACGTACGGGCCGGCGCGGTAGGCGGCCGGGCGGTACTGCGCGGCGCGGTCCTCGCCGCCCGGGACGCCGCGCAGGACGAGCTGTTCACCCCGGCGGGCTGAACCCGTTCCGGACGGGCCCGGGCCGCACCCGGTGCCGGACGGACCTGGGCCGCACTCGGTGCCGGCCGGACCTGGGCCGCACTCGGTGCCGGCCGGACCCGGGCTGACTGGCCTCCGCGCGGCCCGGCTCCGCTCCGCCCCGCGCGGCCCGGCTCCGCTCCGCCCCGCGCGTCCCGGCTCCGCTCCGCGCGTCCCGGCGCGGCCCGTCCCGGCGCGGCCCGACCCGGCCCGTCCCGGCTCCGCTCCGCCCGGCCCGTCCCGGCTCCGCTCCGCGCGGCCGCGCCCCGTGCTCAGTGCGCCGCCGCCCCGCCGCCCGCCCGTTCCGCCAGGAACTCCGCGTAGGTCCCCACCCCGACGGCGTTTTCCGGGGTGAGGTTCCCGCCCCGGCGCAGCGCCGCGCCCACCTTGCCCGGCACCCGCACCGGCATCAGCAGCCGGCGCCGCCCACCCGCGTCGAGCGTCGCCCGCACCAGCTCCCGCGCATCGAGCACCTCGGGCCCGCCCATGTCCGTGACCCGCCCCGCCGGCTCCTCGGCCGCCAACCCGGCCAGCCGCGCGGCCACTTCGCGGACCTCCACCGGCTGCATCCGCACCCCGGTCGGCACCGGCACCACCGGCGACCGGGCCCCCGCCTTGACCATCTGGAGCACCAGATCGTGGAACTGCGTCGTCCGCAGCACCGTCCAGCCGATGCCGGAGTCCTCGATCAGCCGCTCCACCGCGAGCTTGGTCCGGTAGTAGCCGAGCGGCACCCGGTCCACCCCGACGATCGAGATGTAGACCAGATGCGGCACCCCCGCCGCCGTCACCGCGTCGAGCAGCGGCCGGGCCGCCTCCAGGTCACCACCGGACGGCGTCGAGGCGCAGTGCACCACGGCGTCCACGTCCGCGAGCGCCACGTCCAGTCCGGTGCCCTCGCGCAGATCGACCGCGTACGACCGCAGCCGCGGCCGTTCGGTGCCGGTGTGCGGCCGCCGGCTCACCGAGCGGACCTCGTGTCCGTCGCCCAGCAGCCGCTCCACCAGCGGCCGGCCGAGCGTGCCGGTACCGCCGGTCACCAGAATTCTCGCCATCGTCGATCAGTCCTTGCGTGCGGGGGGACAGCAGCGTCCCCGGGTCGTACCGTCCCCTCATGACGGAACAGCCGCCCCCGTCCGTGACACCGCGGCGCGCCGGACGCTGTGAGACAGCCCACAGCGGTTCGCCCGCATGGGCGACTATCGGCCGTGGCAGACTGAAGCTGTACTGACATAAGAGCAGCAGCGCACTCCGGGGTCGGTGTAATTCCGAACCGGCGGTAACAGTCCGCGACCCGTCCGCAGCCAGCGGCCGGTTGAGCAGGTGGAATTCCTGCACCGACGGTGAAAGTCCGGATGGGAGGCAGTGCGCGGCGGGCGAGCTTCGGTACACCGCCGTCGGCGGCGCCTTTCGGTCTCATCCGGGAGGGCGCTTCCTTTTCCGGCGCGGTGCCCCCGTTGCGTCGTTCCGCTTCCTGTCGTCCAGACAGCCCCGGAGTCCGTGCCCGAAGAGGCAGGAGGACCCGGTGGCCACCGCAGCCCCCGTCGAGACCGCGGCGATGCGCCGAGCCATCGAGCTCGCCGCCCGCGGCCTCGGGCACACCAGCCCCAACCCCGTGGTCGGATGTGTCGTCCTGGACTCCCACGGCCGCACCGTCGGCGAGGGCTGGCACCAGCGCGCCGGCGGCCCGCACGCCGAGGTCCACGCCCTGCGCGCCGCGGGCGAACGCGCCCGGGGCGGCACCGCCCTGGTCACCCTCGAACCCTGCAACCACACCGGCCGCACCGGCCCCTGCGCCCGGGCGCTGATCGACGCCGGAATCGCCCGGGTCGTCTACGCGGTCTCCGATCCCACCCCGACCGCCACCGGCGGCGCCGTCACCCTGGCCGAGGCCGGCATCGAGGTCGAGGGCGGACTGCTCGCCGACGAGGCCGCGGCCGGCAACGAGGCCTGGCTGACCGCCGTCCTGCGCGGCCGTCCCTTCGTGCTGTGGAAGTACGCCGCGACCCTCGACGGCCGGATCGCCGCGGCCGACGGCACCAGCCGCTGGATCTCCTCGCCCGAATCGCGCGCCGACGTGCACCGCCTCCGGGCCGCCGCGGACGCGGTGATCGTCGGCTCCGGCACCGCCCGCGCCGACGACCCGCAGCTCGGCGCCCGGATCAGCGGGCTCACCGACGACGAGATCAGCCAGCCGCTGCGGGTCGTCGTCGACTCCGGCGCCACCGCCGTCAAGCCCGGCGCCCGCGTCCTGGACGGCACCGCACCCACCCTGATCGCGGTCGCCGAGGACGCCGACGCCGCCCACCTCGAAGGCCTCGCCCCGCTCGTCCGACTGCCGCGCGCCGCCGGCGGACCCGGCCTGGCCATCCCCGCCCTCCTCGCGGCCCTGTACGAGCGGGACGTCCGCTCCGTACTCCTGGAAGGCGGGCCCACTCTCGCCGGCGCCTTCCTCGCCGCCCGGGCCGTCGACAAGGTCGTCGGCTATCTCGCACCGGTGCTGCTCGGCGCCGGACCGGCCGCCGTCGGCGACGCCGGAATCACCACCCTCGCCCAGGCGTTGCGGCTCGACGTGACCGACACCCAACGGCTCGGCCCCGATCTGCGCATCACCGCCACGCCCCTTCGCCCCGCCCTCCCCGAGGAGAACTGAAGTGTTCACCGGAATCGTCGAAGAACTGGGAGAGGTCGTCGCCATCGAGGACCTCGGCGATGCTCCCCCAGTTGCCGCTGGGGGTGCCCCCACTCGCGCCGCTCGCTTTCGACTGCGCGGCCCTGTCGTCACCGAGGACGCCAAGCACGGCGACTCGATCGCGGTCAACGGCGTCTGTCTGACCGTCGTGGACACCGCGGACGGTGAATTCACCGCCGACGTGATGGCCGAGACGCTCAACCGCTCCAGCCTCGGCGCGCTGACCGCCGGCTCCCGGGTCAACCTGGAGCGCCCCATGGCCCTTGGCGGGCGGCTCGGCGGACACCTCGTCCAGGGCCACGTCGACGGCACCGGCACCATCGTCGGGCGCACCCCCGCCGAACACTGGGAGATCGTCAAGATCGCGCTGCCGGCCGCGCTCTCCCGCTACGTCGTGGAGAAGGGCTCCATCACCGTCGACGGCGTCAGCCTCACCGTCGTCGAGGCCGCCGACGACTACTTCACCATCAGCCTCATCCCGACCACCCTCGCGCTGACCACCCTCGGCATCAAGCAGGCCGGCGACCCGGTCAACCTTGAGGTCGACGTCCTGGCCAAGTACGTGGAGCGGCTGCTGGGCCGGGGCTCCGCGGACCTCAACGACATCGAAGAGATCAAGGAGATGGACCGGTGAGCGGCCTGGGGGCCCTCGGCGACATCGCCGGCCGCGGCCTGGTCAAGGGGGTGGTCGAGACGACCGTGGCGCCGGTGGGCCACTGGCTGTCCGGCGTGGCGTTCACGGCCTTCGGCCAGCACGTCATCTGGTCGGACATGATCGGCAACACCATCGGTCTGGTCGCCCTGGCGCTCGGCTGGCGGCGGTCCATATGGACCTGGCCGGCCCAGTTCCTCTCCGGCCTGATCCTCGTCGCCGCCTACGCCTCGGCCCACCTCAGCGGTGGCGTCGGCAAGCAACTCCTCGTCATCGGCGTGGCGTTGTGGGGCTGGCGGCAGTGGCAGCGCGGCCGCCGGCAGGCGCAGGACGGCTCCATCGCCGTACGCTTCGCCGGCTGGCGCGAGCGCGGCGTGCTGCTCGCCGGCACCGCCCTGGGCACCGCCGCCGTCGGCGGCCTGTTCACCCTCTTCCCGCAACTGTCCTGGAACCCCTGGCCGGACGCCTACATCTTCGTCGGCACGCTCGCCGCGATGGTCGCCCAGGCCCGCGGCCTGGTCGAGTTCTGGTTCGCCTGGCTGCTGGTCGACGTGGTCGGCGTCCCGCTCGCCTTCAGCAGCGGCCTCGCCTTCTCCGGCCTCGTCTACGTCGTCTACCTCGCCCTCGTCGTGTGGGGCATGCGCGACTGGTGGCTGCGCACGCGCGCCATCGCAGATCGCCCTGTCATGGAAGGAGCAGCGGCATGACCGCCCTCAAGAGCTGGTACGACGCGGACGACTCCCTCGTCCTGGACCCCGTCGAGCGAGCCATCGCCGACATCGCCGCCGGCCGCCCGGTCGTCGTCGTGGACGACGAGAACCGCGAGAACGAGGGCGACCTCGTCATCGCCGCCGAGAAGGCCACCCCCGAGGTCGTCGCCTTCATGATGAGCGAATGCCGCGGACTGATCTGCGCGCCCATGGAGGGCCCGGAGCTGGACCGGCTGGAACTCCCGCAGATGGTCGACCACAACACCGAGTCGATGCGGACCGCCTTCACCGTCTCCGTCGACGCCACCGCCGCGCACGGCGTCTCCACCGGCATCTCCGCCGCGGACCGCGCCACCACCCTGCGCCTGCTGGCCTCCGGCGACTCCACCCCCGGCGACTTCGTCCGGCCCGGCCATGTCTTCCCGCTGCGCGCCCGGCCCGGCGGCGTCCTGGTCCGCAACGGCCACACCGAGGCCGGCGTCGACCTCGCCCGGCTGGCCGGACTGCGCCCGGCCGCCGCGATCGTCGAGATCGCCGGCGAGGACGGCACGATGCTGCGACTGCCCGAGCTCGTCCCGTTCGCCCGCAAGCACGGTCTGTCGATCATCTCCATCGAGGACCTGATCGCCTACCGCCGCTCGTCCGAGCCGACCGTCCGCCGCGAGGCCGCCACCCGGCTGCCCACCGCGCACGGCGAGTTCACCGCGTACGGCTACCGCTCCACCGTCGACGGCGTCGAGCACATCGCGCTGGTCGCCGGCGATCTCGGGGACGGCGAGGACGTTCTGGTCCGGGTCCACTCCGAGTGCCTGACCGGCGACATCTTCCACTCCCTGCGCTGCGACTGCGGCCCCCAGCTGGAGGCGTCGCTGCAGCGGGTCAGCGACGCCGGCCGCGGCGTGGTGATCTACCTCCGCGGCCACGAGGGCCGCGGCATCGGGCTGATGTCCAAGCTGCGCGCCTACGAACTCCAGGAGCGCGGCCGGGACACCCTCGACGCCAACCTCGAACTCGGCCTGCCCGCCGACTCCCGCGACTACGCGGCCGGCGCGCAGATGCTGAAGGACCTCGGCGTGCGCTCGCTGCGCCTGATGACCAACAACCCCGACAAGACCGCCGCCCTGACCCGGCACGGCCTGCAGGTCACCGGCCGGGAGCCGATGCCGGTCCAGGCCGGCGAGCACAACCTGCGGTACCTGCGCACCAAGCGCGACCGCATGGGCCACGACCTGCCCTGGCTTGATTCCGATCACGCCGGCACCTGCCACAACCAGTAACCCCCCACCCCCGCAACCTCACCACCGACCGGCACCACCACCCCTACAAGGAGAACCGTGAGCGGCAAGGGCGCACCCGAACTGACCGTGAAGAACTGTGGCGACCTGCGAGTCGCCGTCATCGCCGCGCAGTGGCACGAAAGGGTGATGGACGGCCTGGTCGACGGCGCGCTGCGGGCGCTGACCGAGCTCGGCATCGACGAGCCCACCCTGCTGCGGGTGCCCGGCACCTTCGAGCTGCCGGTCGTCGCCAAGGTCCTGGCCGGCCGCGGCTACGACGCGGTGGTCGCGCTCGGCGTGGTCATCCGCGGCGGCACCCCGCACTTCGACTACGTCTGCCAGGGCGTCACCCAGGGCCTGACCCAGGTCTCGGTGGACACCGGCGTACCGGTCGGCTTCGGCGTGCTGACCTGCGACACCGAGGAGCAGGCGCTGGACCGTGCGGGCCTGGAGGGCTCGGCCGAGGACAAGGGCCACGAAGCGGTCACCGCCGCGGTCGCCACCGCCGCCACCCTGCGCACCGTGTCGGAGCCCTGGCGCTGAGGAGCCCGCCCGTCTCCCGCCACCACCCTTCGGCCGAGGCGCTGCGCGCCGCTGTGACATCACCGCGTAGGGTAGTCACCATCATGTCCAAGAAGACGTTCGAGGAGCTGTTCGCAGAGCTCCAGCAGAAGGCCGCCACCGGCGACCCCGCCACCTCCCGTACCGCCGAGCTGGTGCAGGCCGGTGTCCACACGATCGGCAAGAAGGTCGTCGAGGAGGCCGCCGAGGTCTGGATGGCCGCCGAGTACGAATCCCACGAGGCCGCCGCCGAGGAGATCTCCCAGCTCCTCTACCACCTGCAGGTCATGATGGTCGCCAAGGGCATCTCCCTCGACGACGTCTACGCCCACCTCTGAACCACCCCAGGCACCCAGCCCAACTCCCTTTAGCTGCAAAGGAAATCGCTCTCATGCTGCGCATCGCTGTCCCCAACAAGGGTTCACTGTCCGAGCCTGCGTCGGCGATGCTGCATGAGGCCGGCTACCGCCAGCGCAAGGACCGCAGGGAACTGGTCCTGGTCGACGCCGAGAACGAGGTCGAGTTCTTCTTCCTGCGCCCCCGCGACATCGCGGTGTACGTCGGTTCCGGCAAGCTCGACATCGGCATCACCGGCCGTGACCTGCTGCTGGACTCCGGTTCGCCGGCCGAGGAGATCCTCCAGCTCGGCTTCGCCGGCTCGACCTTCCGCTACGCCACCCGTCCCGGCACCGCCAAGGACGTCAGCGAGTTCGGCGGCATGACGGTCGCGACCTCCTTCGCCGGACTGGTCAAGCAGCACCTCGCCGAGAACGGCGTGGACGCCTCCGTGGTCCGTCTGGACGGCGCGGTGGAGACCGCCATCCAGCTCGGCGTGGCGGAGATCATCGCGGACGTGGTGGAGACCGGCACCACCCTGCGCAACGCCGGACTGGAGATCATCGGCGAGCCGATCCTGAAGTCCGAGGCCGTGGTCATCCGCGGCACCGGAGCCCCGGACGACGACCCGAAGGTGCGCCAGTTCCTCCGCCGCATGCAGGGCGTCCTGGTGGCCCGCCGGTACGTGATGATGGATTACGACATCCGGGTCGAGCACGTCGAGAAGGCCGTCGCCCTGACCCCCGGTCTGGAGTCGCCGACCGTCTCCCCGCTGCACCACGAGGGCTGGGTCGCGGTCCGCTCCATGGTCCCGTCCAAGGAGGCCCAGCGCATCATGGACGAGCTCTACGACCTCGGCGCCCGGGCGATCCTGACCACCGGCATCCACGCCTGCCGGCTCTGACCGGCCCGTACCGCCCCAGCCCCCCGACAAAAGGCTTCACGACGTGTCCGCGCCCCTGCCCAGCCTCCCGGTGACGTTCCGGCCGACCCGCACCCGGGTCGTGCTGTACACGGTCGGCATCGCCCAGCTCGCCGCCCTCACGGCGATCGCGCTGGCGCTGCCGAAACTGACCGGCGGCGAGCGGATCAGCTTCGTCGTCACCGGGCTGCTGGTGGGCGCCGTCCTCCTGCTGCTCGGCCGCCCCAAGGTGGTCGCGCGGCAGGAGGGCGTCACGGTCGTCAACCTCACCACCCGGCGCGAACTGGCCTGGGCCCAGATCGTCCGGGTCAACCTCCGGCAGGGTGACCCCTGGGTCCATCTCGACCTGGCCGACGGCACCAGCCTGCCCGCCATGGGCATCCAGCCCGGTATCGCCCGAAATCAGGCTATTCGGGACGCTCGTGCGCTGCGTGACCTCACCGAGAAGCACGGTGCGCTCGACCACACGGCCCGATGAGCCTGCCCTAACACGGGCCCCGCTGTTTACTCTGTTCTCCGGGACGCGCCCCGCGCCCCGCCCCTTCGGGGGCTCAACCCGACCCGAGGAGTGACTCCCTCCGGCAATGGACGGATCGTCCTGTAGTACCTGCGCCGCCCCTCCGCATACCAAGGGGGCGGCGGCATGACCGGCCCCCTGCTGCTGCTCGCGGCGGCCCTCGTCCTGATCCTCGCCAACGGATTCTTCGTCGCCGCCGAGTTCGGCCTCGTCACCGTCGAGAAGGCGGACGCCGAACGCGCCGCGGCCGACGGCGACCGCCGCGCCGGTACCGTCGTCTCCGCACTGCGCGAACTCTCCTTCCAGCTCTCCGGCACCCAACTGGGCATCACCATCACCTCCTTGGTGGTCGGCATGCTCGCCGAGCCCGCGCTGGCCGACGTCCTGTCCGGCCCGCTGCTCGCCACCGGGCTGCCCAAGGGCGCGGTCCCCGGCATCGCCGTCGTCCTCGGCATGCTGCTGGCCTCCGCCGTCCAGATGGTCATCGGTGAGCTGGTGCCCAAGAACTGGGCGGTCTCCAAGCCGCTGCACGTCGCCCGTGTCGTGGCCGGCCCGCAGCGGCACTTCTCCCGCTTCTTCCGCCCGGTGATCACCCTGCTGAACACCGTCGCCAACCGGCTCGTGCGCGCCCTGGGCGTGGAGCCGACCGACGAGCTGGCCTCCGCCCGCACCCCCGGCGAACTGGTCTCGCTGGCCCGGCACTCCGCCCGGGCCGGCGCCATCGAGCAGGACACCGCGGACCTCTTCGTCCGCACCCTCTCGCTGGCCGACCTGACCGCGGAGAACGTGATGACCCCGCGGGTCCGGGTCAGCGCCCTGCAGGCGTCCGCGACCGCGGAGGACGTGGTGAACCTCACCCGCGCCACCGGCCTGTCCCGCTTCCCCGTCTACCGCACCCGGCTCGACGAGGTCGTCGGCATGGTCCACCTCAAGGACGCGCTGGCCGTCCCGGCCGACGAGCGGCTGCGCACCCCGGCGGTCCGGATCGCGGTGCCGCCGCTGCTGGTGCCCGAGACGCTGCCGGTGCAGCCGCTGCTGGAGCGGCTGCGCAGCGAACAGCCGATAGCCGTGGTCGTCGACGAGTACGGCGGCACGGCCGGCGTGGTCACCCTTGAGGACATCATCGAGGAACTGGTCGGCGAGGTCCGCGACGAGCACGACCGGGTGGACCTGCCCGAACTCGGGCAGGCACCGCCCGAGGAAGGCCGCCCCGCCTGGGACGCCGACGGCGGCTGCCGGGTGGACACCCTGCGGCGGATCGGCCTGGACGCCCCCGAGGGCCCGTACGAAACGGTGGCGGGACTGGTGGCCCACATACTCGGCCGGATTCCCGCCCCCGGCGACACCGCCGAACTCGACGGCTGGCGGCTGCGGGTGCGGCTGGTCGCACACCACCGCGCCGAGCGGATAAGGATCGTCCGGACCGCGGCCGCCGCTCCGGTCACCCGTGAGCCCGTCGCGGCCGGTGCGGAGGTGGCCCGATGACCCTGGCCCAGCTGCTGTTCGCGGTGCTGCTCGTGCTCGCCAACGGCTTCTTCGTCGGCGCCGAGTTCGCCCTGGTCTCGGTCCGCCGCTCCCAGATCGAACCGCTGGCCAACGAGGGCTCCAAACAGGCCCGCCGGGTGCTGCACGGTCTGGAGAACCTCCCGCAGATGATGGCCGCCGCACAGTTCGGCATCACCGTCTGCTCCCTGACGCTCGGCGCGGTCGCCGAACCGACCGTCGCCCGCCTCCTGGAACCCCTGTTCGAGGCGGTCCGGATGCCCGCCGCCCTGATCCATCCGCTCGGCTACGTCATCGCCCTGGCCCTGGTGGTCTTCCTGCACCTGGTCATCGGCGAGATGGTCCCGAAGAACCTCGCGATGGCGGCGCCCGAGAAGACCGCCCTGTGGTTCAGCCCCGGCCTGGTGGCCTTCGCCCGGCTGTGCCGTCCGGTGACCGCCCTGCTCGGCGCCTGCGCCCACGGCGTGCTGCGGCTCTTCCGGGTCGAGCCGAAGGACGAGGTCGAGGCGGTCTTCACCAGCGAGCAGCTGACCCATCTGGTCGAGGACTCCGGCCAGGCCGGTCTGCTCGAACCGGCCGAGCAGGAGCGCCTCTCCGACGCCCTGGAGCTGGGCAGCCGCCCCGTCACGGACGTCCTGCTGGACCGGGCAGCGCTGATCACCGTCGAGCCGACGGTGACGCCCCGCCAGGTCGAGGAGCTGACCGTACGCACCGGCTACTCGCGCTTCCCGGTCTGCGCCCCCGGTGGCGCCTACATGGGCTATCTGCACGTCAAGGACGTCCTCGACCTGGAGGAACGGGACCGTGCGGTGCCCCAGCGGATCTGGCACGCGATGACCACGCTGCGCGCCGAGCTGCCCCTGGACGACGCCCTGACGGCGATGCGGCGGGCCGCCTCCCACCTGGCGGCGGTCGCCGACCCCAGCGGCCGGGTGCTCGGCCTGGTCGCCCTGGAGGACGTGCTGGAAATGCTGGTCGGCGAGGTCCGCGACCCGGCCCACCGCCGGGCCCCGGCCTCCCGCACCCCGGGCGACCGGCTCACGGAACCCCGCGAGGGGACGTCCCTGCCCGCGGAGGACCGGGCGATGGCGCGCTAGGTGTGCTGTCCCGGGACGTTGGTGACAGGCGACATGCCTTGAGCGGTCCTTGAAAGAGGCGAGGGCCTTCTGGTTTCGATGTGGATTGC
>NZ_JBEZMM010000052.1:0-50399 GCF_040652715.1 Streptomyces sp. NPDC048196
TCGTGGACGTAAAGCGACAGCAGTCCACGAACAAGGCCCCGCAGGCCAGTCACCGCACCCAACAACAACCCAGCCCGCCGCAGGCGCAACGGCGAGAAGCCCCGTGGCGGGAGAGACGGGTACGTGCGGGGCGCCGCAAAGCGCACAACGGCACCCCCGCGGCGGGACAGCCAGCTACGTGCGCGGCGCCGCAAAGCGCACAACAGCAAGCCCCGCGGCGGGAAAGCCAAGTACGTACGCGGCGCCGCAAAGCGCACAACGGCAAGCCCCGCGGCGGGACAGCCAAGTACGTGGGAGGCCCCGCAAAGCGCAGCGCCTACGTGGGAAGCTTCAAGCAAGCGCTGAGGAGCGACGAGCCCGGAACAAGAAGTCCGCCACCCGGGCCCGGTCCGGTTCGGGTGGGAGGGGGGAACCGGACACCGCCGCGTCGGCCTCCTCGGCCAGGTGGGCCATCCGTCGTTCGACCACCTCCCAGGGCACCTCGCCCCGCCGGACCGCCAGCAGCTCGGTGCGGTCGTCGCCGACGTCCAGCGTGAGCGCGCCCGTACGCAGCAGATCGCGGGCGCTCGCCAGCAGGCGCAGCAGATGCATGGCGTGCTTCCAGCGGGGCGCCCCGTGGCGTCGAAGATCCGCCCGCAGTTGCTTGAGCTGCCCGGTGGCGTAGCCCGTGAACGTGCGGTGCACCTGGCGGGAGAGGAACGCCGCGCGCAGCGACAGCAGCTCGTGGCCGGTGGCGTCGATGCGCTCCACGAAGGGGGAGTGCAGGCACTCCAGGGCGGTGGGGTTGGCCCGCAGCGCCAGTTGGCAGAAGCGTTCCAGCTCCCAGGAGAACTCCTCCTCGCGCGGCCCCTCCACATGGGTCGGCGGCTTCTCGAAGCCCCAGAACAGGCGGGTGGGGGCGAGATACACCCCGCGCCGGTCGGTGTCACTGCTCTCGGTCGCCAGCCCGAAGGCCCGTGAGCCCATCACACAGGCGTAGACGGTGTGCTCGGTGACCAGGGCGTGGTCTGCGGCGGCTGCGGACATGGCGGCGATTGTCGCTGGTGGGAGGGGGAATGTCACCAGGTTTGCGGCGGACGGCCGGGACCGGTCCGGTGCGTTCCGGCCGGGTCGGGCGCCGGGCCGGGCGGGGGCAGGGCGGGCGGACGGCCGTCGCGTACGCGATGTCGGTGCGGCTGGTTACGCTGAGCAGTGAAGCGCACGGGTGTGTGGCGGGGTTCGAGGACGCAGGGGAGCAGTGACGTGGCGGTACGAGCGGTCCGCGGGGCCGTCCAGCTGGAGCGGGACGACGCGGAGCACATGCAGGAGCAGGTCGGTGAGCTGCTCACCGCCATCCTGGAGCGCAACGGACTGCTCGCGGACGACCTGATCAGCGTGTGGTTCACGGCCACCCCGGACCTGCACAGCGACTTCCCGGCCGCCGCCGCGCGCGCCCTGGGCATCACGGACGTGCCGCTGATCTGCGCCCAGGAACTGGACGTCGACGGCGCCATGGAGCGCGTGGTGCGGGTGCTCGCCCATGTGGAGACCGAGCTGTCGAAGGCCGGAATCGCCCACGTCTACCTCGGCGCCGCCGGGGCGCTGCGAAAGGACATCGCGCAGTGAGGACCGCACTCGTCATCGGAACCGGCCTGATCGGCACCTCGGCCGCGCTCGCCCTCGGCGCGCGCGGCGTGCAGGTCTACCTGGAGGACCACGACCAGGCCCAGGCCCTGACCGCCGCCGCGCTCGGCGCGGGCACCGCCGAGGCGCCCCCGGGACCGGTCGATCTGGCCGTGGTGGCCGTGCCGCCGGCCCATGTCGCGTCGGCGCTCGCCGATGCCATACGGCGCGGGGTGGCCCGCGGGTACATCGACGTGGCCAGCGTCAAGGGCGGCCCGCGCCGTGAGCTGGAGGCGATGGGCTGCGACCTGAGCGCCTACCTGGGCACGCACCCGATGGCCGGCAAGGAGCGCTCCGGCCCGCTGGCCGCCACCGCCGACCTCTTCGAGGGCCGCCCCTGGGTGCTCACCCCGGCCCCCGGCAGCGACACCGAGGTGCTCAACCTCGCCCTGGAGCTGGTCGCGCTCTGCCGGGCCGTTCCGGTCGTGATGGACGCGGACGCCCACGACCGCGCCGTCGCCCTGGTCTCGCACACCCCCCAGCTGCTCTCCAGCCTGGTCGCCGCCCGCCTCAAGGGCGCCGACGAGACCGCCGTCCGGCTCTGCGGCCAGGGCATCCGGGACGTGACCCGGATCGCGGCCTCCGACCCGGCGATGTGGATCGACATCCTCTCCGCGAACCCGGGCCCGGTCGCGGACGTGCTCGCCGAGATCGCCGCCGACCTGGACGAGACCGTCCGGTCCCTGCGCTCCCTGGAGTCCGCCGACGAGGAGAAGCGCGGCGGCGGCGCCAGCGGCATCGAGGACGTCCTGCGGCGCGGCAACGCCGGCCGCGAGCGGGTCCCCGGCAAGCACGGCGCCGCCCCGGCCGCGTACGAGATCGTCGCCGTGTACATCGGCGACCAGCCTGGCGAGCTGGCCCGGATCTTCGCCGACGCCGGCCGTGCCGGGGTCAACATCGAGGACGTCCGCATCGAGCACGCCACCGGCCAGCAGGCCGGTTTCATCCAGCTTATGGTCGAGCCCAAGGCGGTCCCGGTGCTGACCGCGGAGCTGCGGGAGCGGGGCTGGTCCATCCGGCAGTGATGTCCCGGTTCCTTCCGGCAGTGACGTCCCGGGTCCGCCCGGCCGGGACGCGGTGGACGGCGCCGTCCGGGTGAGCCAGTAACCTTGGGCGGGGCCCTCATGGCCCTTGGACCCCGCCCCGTGTACCAGAAAGGTGTTCGTCACCGTGGAAACCGCCGCCCGGACCGCCCCGGCTGCAGTGATTGTCGCCATCGACGGCCCCGCAGGCACGGGCAAGTCCAGCACGTCCAAGGCCGTCGCCGCCAAGCTGGGCCTCGGCTACCTCGACACCGGCGCCCAGTACCGCGCGATCACGTGGTGGATGCTCAACAACGGCATCGATGTGGACGACGCCACGGCGGTGGCCGACGCCGCCGCCAAGCCCGCGATCGTCTCCGGTACGGACCCGGCCGCCCCGACCATCACGGTCGACGGCCTGGACGCCGCGGGCCCGATCCGCACCCAGGAGGTCACCGCCGCGGTCAGCGCCGTCAGCGCGGTCCCCGAGGTGCGGTCCCTGATCACCGACCTGCAGCGTTCCATCGCCACCGCGGCCCCGAACGGCATCGTCGTCGAGGGCCGGGACATCGGCAGCACGGTCCTGCCCGACGCCGACCTCAAGGTCTTCCTCACCGCCTCGCCCGAGGCCCGGGCGGCCCGCCGCAGCGGCGAGCTCAAGGGCAAGGAGGCCGCGGACCTGGCGGCCACCCGCGAGGCGCTGATCAAGCGGGACACCGCCGACTCCTCCCGTAAGACCTCGCCGCTGGCCAAGGCGGACGACGCGGTCGAGGTGGACACCACCGAGCTCACCCTCGACCAGGTCATCGAGTGCGTGGTCACCCTCATCGAGGGCGCCAGCGCCGAAAAGGCGGGACTCGCCCGGTGACCGACACGGGGGCACCGAGCGCCACCGGCGTCGGCGCCGGGCCCGGGCAGGCGTCCGGCGTCCCGAGCGCCACCGGTGCCGCGGTCGGCCGGCGGATCGGCATCGGCCTGATGTACGGCCTGTGGCGGCCGCGGGTGCTGGGCGCCTGGCGGGTGCCGTCCACCGGCCCGGTGATCCTCGCCGTCAACCACTCGCACGGCATCGACGGCCCGATGCTGATGGGCACCGCGCCGCGGCCGGTGCACTTCCTGATCAAGAAGGAAGCCTTCGTCGGCCCGCTGGACCCGTTCCTGCGGGGCATCGGGCAGCTGAAGGTGGACCGCAGCACCGCCGACCGCAAGGCGATCACCGACGCGCTCGCGGTGCTGGCGCACGGCGGGGTGCTGGGGATCTTCCCGGAGGGCACCCGCGGCGCGGGCGACTTCGCGTCCCTGCGGGCGGGCCTGGCGTACTTCGCGGTGCGCTCCGGCGCGCCCGTCGTGCCGGTGGCGGTGCTCGGCGGCGCGGAGCGCAGCAGCCGGCTGACACCGGCCGTGCCGCCGCTGCGCAGCCGCGTCGACGTCGTCTTCGGCGACGCCTTCGAGGCGGGTGACGGCAGTGGCCGGCGCACCCGTAAGGCGCTCGACGAGGCGACCGTACGGATCCAGGAGCGGCTGACCGCCCACCTGGCAGCGGCCAGGCGCCTGACCGGGCGCTGACCGAAACTTGAGTAGTGGGCCGCGGACGAGCGGCCCACCGATCACGATGATGAACGAGGAACGGACTTCATGAACGACCAGATCCCCACCGGCGACGAGCACGGTGCGCTTGGCGACGCCGAGTACGCGGAGTTCATGGAGCTCGCCGCGCAGGAGGGCTTCGACCTTGAGGAGGTCGAGGGCGACATCGCCGCGGCCGGCCACGGCCCGCTGCCCGTCCTCGCCGTCATCGGCCGCCCCAATGTCGGTAAGTCGACACTGGTGAACCGCATCATCGGCCGCCGCGAGGCGGTCGTCGAGGACAAGCCGGGTGTCACCCGCGACCGGGTCACCTACGAGGCCGACTGGAACGGCCGCCGCTTCAAGGTCGTCGACACCGGCGGCTGGGAGCAGGACGTCCTCGGCATCGACGCGTCCGTGGCGATGCAGGCCGAGTTCGCCATCGACGCCGCCGACGCGGTGGTCTTCGTCGTCGACGCCAAGGTCGGCGCGACCGACACCGACGAGGCCGTCGTCAAGCTGCTGCGCCGCGCCGGCAAGCCGGTCGTGCTGGTCGCCAACAAGGTCGACGGCCCGTCCGGCGAAGCCGATGCGGCCATGCTGTGGTCGCTCGGCCTCGGCGAGCCGTACCCGGTCTCCGCGCTGCACGGCCGGGGCACCGGCGACATGCTCGACGCGGCGCTGGAGGCGCTGCCCGAGGCGCCCGCGCAGACCTTCGGCCAGACCGTCGGCGGGCCGCGCCGGGTCGCGCTGATCGGCCGTCCGAACGTCGGCAAGTCCTCGCTGCTGAACAAGGTCGCCGGCGAGGAGCGGGTGGTCGTCAACGAACTGGCCGGCACCACCCGCGACCCGGTCGACGAGCTGATCCAACTCGGCGGCAAGACCTGGAAGTTCGTGGACACCGCCGGTATCCGCCGCCGGGTGCACCTCCAGGAGGGCGCGGACTACTACGCCTCGCTGCGCACCGCCGCGGCCGTGGAGAAGGCCGAGGTCGCGGTCGTCCTGATCGACGCGGGCGAGTCCATCAGCGTCCAGGACCAGCGGATCATCACGATGGCCGTGGAGGCCGGCCGGGCCCTGGTCATCGCCTACAACAAGTGGGACAACCTCGACGAGGAGCGCCGCTTCTACCTGGAGCGGGAGATCGAGCGGGACCTCGTCCAGGTCCCGTGGGCGATGCGGGTGAACGTCTCCGCGCGCACCGGCCGCCACATGGAGAAGCTGGTCCCGGCCATCGAGACCGCGCTGGCCGGCTGGGAGACCCGTATCCCCACCGGCCGGCTGAACGCCTTCCTCGGCGAGATCGTCGCCTCCCACCCGCACCCGATCCGCGGCGGCAAGCAGCCCCGCATCCTGTTCGGCACCCAGGCCGGCACCAAGCCGCCCCGCTTCGTCCTCTTCGCCTCCGGCTTCCTGGAGGCCGGCTACCGCCGCTTCATCGAGCGCCGCCTGCGCGAGGAGTTCGGTTTCGACGGGACCCCGATCCACATCTCGGTGCGGGTCCGCGAGAAGCGCAGCAAGAAGAAGTAGCGGCTGCGGGTGCCCCCCGTTCCTTGGTGCCCCGGGGCCTCAGGGGTGGCGGGGGCGGGCGTCGCGGGGGCTCGGGGGGAGAGCCGGGAGGGGGCTGTGGGCTTGGTAAGGCTGGCGGCCGACGACCTCCCAGTGGCCCGTGGACGCCGTCGTACGGGCCCAACTGCCGGTGCCGCTCAGTACTTCCGAGGTCTCCGGCTCGTCCGTGCGGTCCCCGGGCAGGGCCCGGAAGGAGCGACGGTACTCGGCGTACAACGCGTCGTAGATCGGCGTGGTGGAACCACGGTCGGTCGGGCGCGTCGTCCCGTGCTCGCGCGACGGGCGCATGCCGGGGATCGGGTGGGCGTACGGGACGCGGGAGGAGGGGTCGTATGCGTGCACGTATGTGCCAACGACCCCGATCGCCGCGGGATGCGGCCTGTGTGCGGAAATGGCTGATCGCGGGGGCAGGACCGGCCGAAACGACGGTCCTGCCCCCGCGATCGGGTGCCGGGTCGGTCAGGTGCCGGCCAGCGGCATGGCCGCGGCGACCAGCTTGCCCTGCGCGGCGGCCTGCTCCAGCGCCTGCCGCATGAGGTCCTCGCGCGGCTGGTGACCGATGGTGCCCGCGGGCGCGGCGTACATCAGCACGGTCTGGGCCTTGTTGGCCGCGGTGCGCCAGCCGTCCGACACGGCCAGCGGCTGGTGGGCCTGCCACCAGGCGGCCTGGCTGCCGCCGCTGCTCGGCTGCAGCACGGCGTGCAGCTTGCCCATCGCCAGCAGGGCGGACCAGCCAGGGATGACGGCGGGGAGCCGGTTCATGTCCGACACCGGCTGGAAGCCCTGCTCCAGGAGCAGCGGCAGGAAGTCGTCGCCCGGGCCGACCGAGCCGGGGCGGGCGATCGGGCCGTCCGGTTCGACGACCAGGGCCGGCCGCAGATCGTCCTCGACGAGCACCAGACCGCAGGTGATCCCGAGGGTGGCCTGGCGTTCACTCGTGGGGATCGCAGTGGCCGGCGCGGCCTGCGCTCCGGTGTGGGGGGCGGCGTCCTCTCCGGTGATGGAGCGCACGGCTCCCTGGAGCTGCTCCTCCGATACCGGGACGACCTGCGAGGGGATGCAGGTGGCATGGGCGAACGCGAGCACCGCGGTCTCCTCGCCCACGAACAGGACGGTGCTGGTGCGCTCCTGCTCGCTGTCTCCGGGGGTCCGGCAGGAGGTGCAGTCGTAGCTGCCGGGGGCGTCGCCACCGGCCAGCAGGCGGTCGGCTTCTTCGTCGCCGATCTCGGCGCGAACGTCGTCGCTGACGTCGAGCATGCGCGGCACGGGTGGCTCCTCGATCTCTGTGCGTCTGCCGGGCGGTCTCCCGGCTCGTACAAGGACAACGGGTGACCTGCGGCAGGGGTCACGCGACGACGGGAACAGAATCGAACCATTCCCCGCACAGAGGAGAACTGCGGAAAGTCACCCATTGGGCGATCACGTACGGACATGTTCTGGGCAATGCATGGCGCAGTCGGGCGCGTTCCGTACACCGGAGCGGGTGGGACCGGGCCCTCGCGGGCGCGGCGCGCGAACCGGCCGGTGGCGCCTGCTTACCGTCACCGGCTATGTCGGACAACTCTTCGGCCGCACGGCGTGTCGTGGGAACCGTCGGGTCGCTCACCGCGGCGGCCGCCGCCCTCGTCCTCGGTCTGTGCCCGCCCGGCGCCGCCGCCGAGCTCCCGTACGACGGCGGCGGCGCGCCCGCGCCGGTGCGGGCCCGGCACGCCTGCGCCGGCAACGACTGGCCTTGGAGCTGCCTCGCCGAGTGCGAGAGCAGCGGCGACTGGCACATCAACACCGGCAACACCTTCTACGGCGGCCTGCAGTTCTGGCAGCCCACCTGGGAGGCGTTCGGCGGGCTGGCCTTCGCGCGGCGGGCCGACCTCGCGACCCGTAAGGAGCAGATCCAGGTCGCGAAGAAGGTGCAGGCCGCGCAGGGCTGGGGCGCCTGGCCGGTCTGCGCCAGGCGCTACGGGCTGATCAGCGAGGACCGGACCTATGTCGTCCGGCGCGGCGACACGCTGGGCACGATCGCCCGCAGCCTGCGCGTCAAGGGCGGCTGGCGGGCGCTCTACAAGGCCAACCGCAAGGTCCTGGGCGCCGATCCGCACCGGCTGAAGGCCGGCCTCACACTGCGGATCCCGGGACCGCCGGAGCCTCCGGAAACCGTTCCGGCCCGGCAGCCCACGGGCCCCGCCCCGGTACCACCGAGCCGGAACGAGAACGGTGTGGTGCCTCCGGTGGTCAAGCCGGTGGATGTGGTGCCTCCGGTGGCGAAGGCGGTGGATGTGGTGCCCCCGGTGGTTAAGTCGGACGGTGTGGTGCCTCCGGTGGCGAAGACGGTTGATGTGGTGTCTCCGGTGGTTAAGTCGGACGGTGCGGTGCCCGTCAAGCCGGACGGTGTGGTGCCTCCGGTGGCGAAGACGGTTGATGTGGTGCCCCCGGTGGTTAGGTCGGACGGTGCGGTGCCTCCGGTGGCGAAGACGGTTGATGTGGTGCCCCCGGTGGTCAAGCCGGACGGTGCGGTGCCCCCGGTGGCGAAGGCGGATGGTGTGGCGCCTCCGCTGGCGAAGACGGTGGACGTGGTGCCCCCGGTGGCCAAGACGGACGACCTGGCGCCCCCGCTGGCCAAGACGGGCGACGTCGTGTCGCCCGGGGTTCCGGTGGGTGGGCCGCCGCCTCAAGGGGGGCGGTCCGGCGGGGTGGTGCCACCGGGGCTTCCGGCGGGCGGTGCGGTGCCGGCGGCGGTCACGGCGGCCGGTTCGGCGTCTCAGGAGGTCCCGGCGAGCGGTGCGGCGCCGTCGGGGGCTCCGGCGGGCGGGCCGCCGCCTCAGGGGGGCGCCCGACCCGTCGGCCCGTCGTCTCAGGGCACCCAGACCGTCAACTCGGTCGTGAAGACCGCGGAGTCGCAGGAGTAGGCGGGCCAGTGGCCCTGGCGGCGGCCGGCCTCGCCGGTGGCGCGGCATTCGGTCCGGCCGGCGAGGGAGTTGGAGAAGGTGTCGTACCGGGCCCAGTGGCCCGAGGGGGGCCGGGGTGCCGGTGTGCCGCCGTCCTGGTCGGCCGCGCTCGCCGGGCCCGCCGCCACGAGGCCGCCGACCGCCAGTAACGCGGCCGCCACCGCGGTGCCCCATCGTCCGATCCTCACCGGTACCTCCTCGGCGGCCCGGCACCTCCCCCGGTGCGGGCCGGACCGTCGCGGTTCGGCTGCTCCCCCGTTCGAGCAGCCGAAGTGCCCCACCGTGCCCCGGCGTCGGACGCCGGGCGCCGCAACGGCCCCGTACAGGCTTCCGGTTGGGGCGGGGCCCCGGCAAGGCGGAGCCCGGGCCGGATCCGGACAGAATCCGGGGACGGCCGCGGCGGAGAATGACCGACACGCGGGCGGCGGAGTGCGGCCTTCCGCCGCCGCCACGCCGTACTGCGTCAAGGGGACGGGGAGCGACGGGATTTCGGGCGGCGAGGTTCCGTACCGCCGCTACCGATGGCCTAACTCTTTCGGCACATCTTGGCGAAAGCCCCCAACCCGGAACCAGCTTGTGCGGTCTTCGCGTTCAGAAAAGGGATGCCTTGCGCGGGGGAGGGGTGCGCGCGGCGACCGCAGGGAGAGCGGGACGACCGGAAGACCATGGGGACACAGGGACGATGCACATCTCATTCCTGATACACAACGCCTACGGCATCGGGGGGACGATCCGTACGACGTGCACGCTGGCGCGTACGCTCGCCGAGCAGCACGACGTCGAGATCGTGTCCGCCCTGCGCCACCGCGACACCCCCGTCTTCGACCCCGGACCGCGGGTCGTGCTGCGGCACCTCGTCGACCTCAGGGAATCCGGCCCCCGCTACGACGGCGGCGACCCGGCGCACGCCCGGCCCGCCAAGGTCTTCCCGGCCGCGGAGCGCCGCTACGACCAGTACAGCGAGCTCACCGACCGGCGAATAGCCCAGCACCTGCGCCGGATCGAGGCCGATGTGGTGGTCGGCACCCGGCCCGGGCTGAATGTGCACCTCGCCCGGCAGACGCGGCGCGGCCCGGTGCGTATCGGCCAGGAACATCTGACCCTCGACACCCACAGCCGGGCGCTCAAACTGGCGCTGCGCGGGGCCTATCCGCGGCTGGACGCGGTCACCACCGTCACGGAGGCCGACGCCCGCGCCTACCGCCGTAGCCTGCGGCTGCCGGGCGTCCGCGTCGAGGCGGTGCCCAACGGGGTGCCCGCGCCCGCGCTGCCGCCCGCCGACGGCACCGGCAAGGTCGTCGTCGCGGCCGGCCGGCTCGCCCCCGTCAAGCGGTACGACGTCCTGGTCCGGGCCTTCGCCCGGGTCGTCGCCGAGCGCCCGGACTGGCGGCTGCGGATCTACGGCGGCGGGACCGAGAAGGCCGCGCTGCGGTCGCTGATCGACGAACTCGGGCTGTACAACCACGTCTTCCTGATGGGCCCGGCCCACCCCCTGGAGGCCGAGTGGGCCAAGGGCTCGATCGCCGCGGTCTCCTCCAGCATGGAGGCGTTCGGCATGACGATCGTCGAGGCGATGCGGTGCGGGCTGCCGGTCGTCGCCACGGACTGCCCGCACGGCCCCGGCGAGATCATCAGCGACGGGGTGGACGGCCGGCTGGTGCCGGTCGGCGACCCGGAAGCGATGGCCGGTGCGCTGCTGACGCTGATCGGCGACGACGAGGCCCGCCGCCGGATGGGCGCCGCCGCCCTCGCCGCTTCCGCCCGCTTCGACCCGGCCCGGATCGCCGCGCGCCATGAGGCGCTCTTCGGCGAACTGCTGGCCCGCCGACGCGCCAGTTGGCTGCACGGCGGTCTGCACCGCGCCCGGGGAGCGCTGCTCAGCGGCGCCTACGCGACCAAGGACGCGGCCCGCGCCGCGCTGAGAGGGGTGCGCACGGCATGACCGCGTCGCGCCAGTTGAGCTGGACCGGAGACGAGACGAAGGAGTCGGCCGCCATCGATCAGGAAGCCACGGCCGGGAGCGGCGGGGCACCCGACGGACGCGAACGGCGGGCCGGGCGGCGGAAGCGGGCGGACGGCCCGGCCGCGCCCGCCGAGCTGCGGGCCGACTGCATCGCGGACTCCGCGGGCGGCCTCACCTTCGACCTGACCGCGCCGCAGGACACCGCGCCCGCCTGGAGCGCGGCGCTGGTGCTGCGGCGGCGCGGCGGCGACGGCGCGGACGACGAGGTCCGGCTGCCGCTCGGCCCGAACGGCGCCGGCCGGCTGCGTGCCGTGCTGCCCAGCACCGTCGCGCTCGGCGAGGGCCGCTGGAACGCCTACGCGGACCTCGGCGACGGCGACGCGCTGCGGCGCCTGCAGCCCGGCCTCAACGACCTGCGGTCGCTGGTGGACCGCCGTCCGCTGGCCGGCATCGGCCGGCTCGGGGTCCGCATTCCGTACGCGACCAAGCTCGGCAACCTCGCGCTGCGCAGCTGGCTGCGCGGGCCGCACGCGGAGGCCGGGGACATCCTCGTCACACCGGACGGCATGACGGTCTCCGGGCGGCTCTACGGTGCCGCCCCGGCGGCCGGCGCCCTGGCCGAGGCGCGCGCCCGGCGCGCTGGCGGCTCCCCGGAGACGGCCCCGGCGCCGGTCACCGTCCCGCTGACCGTCGACGGCCCGGAGTTCTGCTTCACGCTGCCCTACGAGGAGCTGGCCGACCGCTGGGAGCACGGCACCGAGCCCTGGGACCTGTGGCTGCGCCCCGCGGAGGGCGCCCACCCGGTCCGGATCGCCCGGCTCCTCGACGACGTCGCGGACAAGAAGCAGGTGTTCAGCTACCCGGCGCTGCCGGTGTCCGCCGGCGCGGCGCAGCTCCGCATCGGCCCGTATTACACGCTCGACAACGACCTGGCCGTCCGGGTCGCCGGTCCGGACGCGGGCTGAGCCGGACGGGCACCGGGACGGGGCCGCGGAAGCCCGGTCGGCAGAACGCCGGCCGGGCTTCCGCATGCCCGCCCACGTCCGCCCACGCCTGCCCGCCCGCCCCGCCGCCCCCGCTGCCCGGTCGGGCGATGTGCGGGAAATGTGTATGGAGTGTGCTGCGTGCGCCAAATTCCCGGTGGCCAGGAATGGGCGTCCGATAAGGGGGAATCCGGTGCCGGTGGCGGATTAATTTCCGGCCGGTGCTGCCCGGTGTCCGGAGCGGCGTGTCCGTTTCGTATCCGATCACGGCGGAATTCCGCCGGTTTTATTTTTCCACCCGGTTGCGCCGTCACGCGGCGCGTACGGGTGACGGAAGTTCCGGCAAACGCCACAACGTCGGCTGTGACACAAGTGTGACCAATGACGGACCGGGAAGTCACCGGGATGTGCGCCGGACGGGCCTTCCGCGGGCCCGGCAGGGGCGCCTACGGTGGCTGTCATGAGTGACGTACCCGACTTTCCGACCAACCCCGAGGACGACGTCCGGACCTATGTCGGTCTGGAGCAGCAGGACGCCGAGGAGCGGGCCCGGGGGCGCGGCTGGAGCACCGTCCGCGCGCTGCCGCCCGGCACGGTGATCACCATGGAGTACGTCGCCGGCCGGCTCAACTTCGAGGTCAAGGACAACGTGGTCCACCGCTGCTGGCCGGGCTGAGCACCGGCGGCACGCCGCGCCCGGAACGACGAGGGAACGACGACGGAACGACGACGGAAGAACGACGAAGGCCCCGGCCGCTCGGAGGGAGCGGCCGGGGCCTTCGCTGCGGGGTGGGGTGTGTGCGTACCGGCCCCGCGGCTGGTGGGGCGGTCAGCCGCCGGTGTTGCGGCCGCGCACGGACGTCGGGCCGATCGGGGTCGTGCGCGGGACGCGGTCCGCATGCGGCGGCCGCCGGCTGCCCGCGGGAGTGACCGGGCTGCGCTCCGACCGGATGGTGTACGGGCGCGACGCGTGGTGCGGCCAGCCGTCCGGGGCGCGGGTGGCCGGGCGGCTGCCCGTGGTGGCGCCGATGGTCTCGCGGACCAGCACCTCGCCGTCCGGGGCGAGGCGCTGCCGGGAGAGGCCGGGGGCCAGCGAGCCGGCCGGCAGCGGGCCGCGCAGCGAATCGGGGCGCAGCCGCAGCCACAGCCGCAGCAGGATGCCCATGAGGCGGTCCTCGACCCAGGTGACGCCGGGCTCCAGCCAGGGCATCGTCAGCAGCACCAGCAGGCCGGCGGCCCAGCCGAGCAGCACGTCACTGACCCAGTGGGTGCCGAGGTAGACGGTGGTCATGCCGACGCCCAGTGCGCCCAGCGCGGCGATCACCGACAGCGTGCGGCGGCGCAGCGAGGTGGTCGCCAGGTAGGCCAGCACGCCCCAGGTGACCACGGCGTTCGCGGTGTGACCCGAGGGGAATATGTCGCCGCCCAGCCACATCTCGTTGGCGCCGACCGTCGTCGCGTAGTGCGGACCGAGCCGCCCCATGCCCAGCTTCGCGGCGCCCACCGTGATGTTCAGCAGCAGCAGTGAGGCGCCGAGCACCAGCAGCGGGTGGAGGTTGCGCTGGCGCCAGCAGCGCCAGCCCAGCCAGGCCGCCACCGCCACCGCGGTCGGGCCGCGCTGGCCGAGCACCACGAAGTAGTCGAGGAAGGCGTGGATCGCAGGCCATTGCTTGTACGGCCTGAAGAACATGACCTGCCAGTCGAAGGTGACCAGCCAGGAAGTGGTCAGCACTCCGACCACGATCGCCACGTACACCGCCAGGGTGCCGCCGAACAGCCACAGGCGGGTCCGGGTCATCTGGGGTGGCCGGGCGCGATCGGTCGGGCGCTCCTCCATCTGGTCGAGCTTCTTCTCATCGGTACGCACTCAATCGACGTTACCGCCTGTGATGTAGGCGCTTGGTCAAACTGTGCGCTTTGTAATGACGATGTGATGTGGAATGGGTCTCAATCAGGGCTTCGACGGCGGGATTTGGAAGGGAATTCCGCGGGATTCTCAATCGCTTCCGGACGTCCGCGTGTCGGTCCGTCGAGCGCCTTATCTGCTTTTCTCCGGAGGGAGTTTATCGGCTATTTGCCGGGGCGTCGGACGATGTTTCCTCGCCACCGGGATCGCGGAAGAGGATCATCCGGCTGCCCGCCGGAAGAAGTTGATCTTTGTGGTCGCGGCCGGATCACGGCGGGCCCGATCCGTTCAGCCAGAACGCCCCGTAGACCGCGGACCCCACCGCCACCGCCCCGATGACCAGCCAGGACCAGGCCGGCCGCCACCGGGCCAGCGCCGCCGCCGGCGGCAGCAGCAACGGGTAGGCCGGCATCATCAGCCGCGGCTTGGACCCGAAGTAGCCCTTGGCGGTCAGGGCCAGCAGCAGCACCAGCCCGCCGTAGACCGCCAGCGGCAGCGGCTGGCCGCGCCGCACCCCGTGGACGTACAGCCAGATCACCAGTCCGACGCCGGCCAGCAGCCCGAGACCGGCCGCGAAGGACGGGCCGGCGAACTGCTGCCCGATGAACTCCGCGAACGCGACGCCGCCGTCGAAGCCGTTGCCCCAGCCGCCCTGGACGTCCAGATAGCCGGTGGCCGAACCCTGCCGGATTCCCACCCATACGAAGTAGCCGCACCAGCCGAGCGGCGCGAGCAGCACCCCGGCCGCCATGCCGGGGTGGGAGCGGAGCGCCGCGCGCAGCCGTACGCCCGCCGCCCGCTCGCGCCACAGGGTCACCGCCGCGGTGATCCACACCGCCGCGACCACCGCCGCGCCCACCGGCCGGGTCAGCCCGGCCAGTGCGGCCAGCACTCCCGCCGTCACCCAGCGCCCGGTCAGCACGGCGTGCACGCCCCAGGCGGCGAGCGCGGTGAACAGCGCCTCCGAGTACGCCATCGACTGCACGATCCCGACCGGCAGCGCGGCCCACAGCGTCGCCAGCGCGATCCCGGCCCGCGGCCCGTGCAGCCGCTCACCGGTCGCGTACAGCGCCCAGGCCGCGGCCAGCGACGCCGACCAGGCCACCGCCATCCCGGCGTCCGCGGCCGACAGCGGCGTGAGCGCCGCCAGGCCGCGCTCCAGCCACGGCAGCAGCGGGAAGAACGCCAGGTTGGAGTGCACCTCGCCGTTGGCCAGCTGAACGCTGTAGCCGTAGCCCTGCTCGGCGACCCGGGTGTACCAGAGCGAGTCCCAGCGGGCGGTGAGCAGGGTGTGCCAGTCCTTGCCGTTCGCGGCCGACCAGATGCCGAGCACCAGCAGCCCGAGCAGCCGGACCGCGGCGTATGCCGCCAGCGCGGGCGCGGCCCGGCGCAGTGCGGCGACCACGGCGGCGCCGTCCCGTGCGGTCCGGCCGGGAACCGCGGCCGAGGCAAGATCGTTCATCTGGACGATTATCCAGGTCTCCGGAAATGCCGGACGACGGGCGGAGGGGGAACGTCCGGCACTGCGATGAGCGTCTCATCGTGAGGTGAGCCACGCGGCAGCCCCGGGGACTCGCGTAGTCTGACGTCCTTACTCGCCCGTGCCGCCGGTTCCCCCGGGGCGTTTTTCGCGCCCTGATCCGTGGCCGCGAGAGCATGACTGGAGGTGCTGCATGTCCGGGACGACCGCGTCCGGCAAGGGACGGACGGCTGGTGTTCCCCGGCTTCCAGGCGGCGGTGTGAACCGCTGGACCGTGCTGATCGTGCTCTGCGTGAGTCTGCTCTTCGTCGCGCTGGACACCACGATCCTCTACGTCGCCGTGCCCTCGGTCACCGAGGACCTGCGGCCGGGACCGGTCGAGCTGCTCTGGATCGTCGACATCTACCCGCTGATCGCGGCCTCGTTGCTGATCCTCTTCGGCACGCTCGGCGACCGCGTCGGCCGCCGCCGCGTCCTCCTGCTCGGTTACGGCCTGTTCGGCCTGGCCTCGGCCGTCGCCGCGCTCGCCCCCAATCCGCAGATCCTGATGACGGCGCGCGCCCTGCTCGGCATCGGCGGCGCGATGATCATGCCCGCGACGCTGTCGATCCTCCGGCAGGTCTTCCCCGACCGGCGGGAGCGCGCGGTCGCCATCGGTGTGTGGAGCGCGGTGGCCGCGGTCGGTGCCGCGGTCGGCCCGGTCCTCGGCGGCTTCCTCGTCGAGAACTTCTGGTGGGGTTCGGTCTTCCTGATCAACATCCCGATGATGTCGGCGATGCTCCTGATAGGGCGGTGGCTGCTGCCGGAGTCGCGCGGTGAGCGCAATGGCCCCTGGGACGTGATCGGCGCGGTCGTCGCCGCGGGCGGCGTGCTGGGCATCGTGCTCGGCGTCAAGCGGATCGGCAGCGGCGCGGCCCTCGTCGGACCGACCACGCTGTTGCCCATCGCGCTCGGTGTCGCCCTGCTGCTGCTCTTCGTACGGCGCCAGCGCCGGCTCGCCCACCCGCTGATCGACATGCGGCTGTTCGCCCGGCCGGCGTTCGGCACCTCCGTCGGCTGCATCGTGCTGGCCATGCTCGCCCTGGTCGGCCTCCAGCTGATCGCCGTCCAGTACCTCCAGCTCGTCCTCGGGCTGAGCCCCCTGGAGACCGGGCTGCGGATGCTGCCCCTGGTCTTCGCCGCGATGGCGGCCGGCCTCACCGGCTCGAAGCTGCTGCAGGCCCTCGGCCCGCGGGCGATGGTCTCGTTCGGTTTCGTGCTCACCGCCGCCGCGGTGCTCTGCCTGACCGCGATGACCAGCCACGACCGGCCGTGGCTGCTGTCCGGCGGCTTCGTGCTGCTCGGCTTCGGCTTCCAGTCCACGCTGTTCGGCGCCTACGAGTCGATGCTCAGCGAGGCCCCGGCCGAGCAGTCGGGCGGCGCCGCGGCCATCGGCGAGACCTCCTACCAGCTCGGTGCCGGCATCGGCGTCGCACTGCTCGGCAGCGTCATGAACGCCGCCTACGCCCCCGGCCTGACGCATGTCGACGGCGTTACCGCGAAGACGTCCGCGTCCGCCGCGCACTCCCTGGGCGAGGCGTACAAGGTCGCCGCGGGCCTGGGCGAGAGCGCCAAGGAGGCGCTGCGGATCGCGGCCCGCGACTCCTTCGTCCGCGGGCTGCACATCACCCTCGTCGCCAGCGCCGTACTGCTGCTGGTCGGTGCGGGCATCGCGCTGCGGCTGCCGCGCCGGGCCGCGGAGTCCACCGAGCGGGCCGAGGGCGACACCGGCACCGCGGAGGGTGCCCCGGCGGGCGCCGGGCGCGGCACCGGCAAGCCCGCCCCGGCCGGCTCCGGTCGCTGAGCCTCCGGCCCCTGCTCTCTTTCCGTTCCGCCGCGCGGCTTGGGCCCTTGCCGCGCGGCACCGCGGGCCGTACCGTCGGACGCGCTGCATAACTACCACTGCTAGTTTTAGTCGCGCGCTGGACCCGCCGGAGGCCCGCCATGTCAGCCAAGCCGTCCTCAGCTTCTTCGACAGTTCCGCCGTTCGACCCGGGCGACCCGCTGGGCATCGACGACCTGCTCACCGACGAGGACCGCGCGGTCCGCGGCACCGTCCGCCGGTGGGCCGCCGACCGGGTCCTGCCGCACATCGCCGAGTGGTACGAGGCGGGCGAACTCCCCGGCATCCGCGAACTGGCCCGGGAGCTCGGCGCGATCGGCGCCCTCGGCATGTCCCTGACCGGCTACGGCTGCGCCGGCGCCTCCGCCGTCCAGTACGGCCTGGCCTGCCTGGAACTGGAGGCCGCCGACTCCGGCATCCGTTCGCTGGTCTCCGTACAGGGCTCGCTCGCCATGTACGCCATCTGGCGCTTCGGCTCCGAGGAGCAGAAGCAGCAGTGGCTGCCGGCGATGGCGGCCGGCGAGACCATCGGCTGCTTCGGCCTGACCGAGCCGGACCACGGCTCCGACCCGGCCGCGATGCGGACGTACGCCAAGAAGGACGGCGACGACTGGGTGCTGACCGGCCGCAAGATGTGGATCACCAACGGCTCGGTGGCCGGCGTCGCGGTGGTGTGGGCCCGCACCGACGACGGCATCCGCGGCTTCGTCGTCCCCACCGACACCCCGGGCTTCTCGGCCCCCGAGATCAAGCACAAGTGGTCCCTGCGCGCCTCGGTGACCAGCGAACTCGTCATGGACGAGGTGCGGCTGCCGGCCGACGCGGTGCTCCCCGGCGTCACCGGTCTGCGCGGCCCGCTCGGCTGCCTGAGCCACGCCCGCTACGGCATCGTCTGGGGCTCCATGGGCGCGGCCCGCGCCAGCTTCGAGGCGGCGCTCGACTACGCCCGTACCCGGGAGCAGTTCGGCAAGCCGATCGGTGGCTTCCAGCTGACCCAGGCCAAGCTCGCCGACATGGCCGTCGAACTGCACAAGGGGATCCTGCTGGCCCACCACCTGGGCACGCGGATGGACGCGGGACGGCTGCGCCCCGAGCAGATCAGCTTCGGCAAGCTGAACAACGTCCGGGAGGCGATCGAGATCTGCCGCACGTCCCGGACGATCCTCGGCGCCAACGGGATCTCGCTGGAGTACCCCGTCATGCGGCATGCCACCAACCTCGAATCGGTGCTCACCTACGAGGGCACCGTCGAGATGCACCAGCTGGTGCTGGGCAAGGCGCTCACCGGGCTGGACGCCTTCCGGTGAGCGGCCCCGCAGGCGCCGGCACCGCCCGGTGACCGGCCCTGCGCTCAACTCTGGTTGCTGCCATATCCGGGGGGACAACCCCCGGACCCCCGGCCGGAAGGATCGAGGGGTCGCTCAACTCTGGTTGAAGAAACCGCCGTTGCGGTGGTCGCGGGTCTCGCCGCTGAGCACCCGGTAGTCGGCGGGGGTGAGCAGGAAGACCCGGGTGGCGACCCGCTCGATCGAACCGCGCAGGCCGAAGGTGAGGCCGGCCGCGAAGTCCACGACCCGCTTGGCGTCGGCGGACTCCATGGACGTCAGGTTGACGATCACCGGTACGCCCTCCCGGAACAGCTCGCCGATGCCACGGGCGTCCCGGAAGCTCTCCGGGGTGACCGTGGCGATGCGGGTGCCCTGGTCCTGGGCGGCCTCGTCGGCCACCCGGACCCGGGGGTCGGTCACCCAGGGGTTGCCACCGGGGCCGGCGGCATCGGGTCCCTCGGCGTAGTCGTCGTCGTAGTAGCGCTCGTCATCATTGTCGTCGACGAGGCCAAGCCAGGCACTCGCCTTGCGCACCGATCCCATTGACGCCTCCTCTCACCCGTGGTCTGCGTGTGTTCCTGCCCCTATCGTCGTCCATCAGGCCGACAGAGTGCCAAGTGGATAGCGGCCGCACGGGGGGTTCGTGACACATCTGGTGCAAAGAGGGTGGCGCGCCATCAGCTTCCGCGCCCTATAAGGAAACTGACTGTATGAAGAGCGTAACGATCGGTATCCGACCGAGTGGTGACGGCAAGTGGCCGGACCGGGCCGGGGCCTGATCCGCCCGTCTACTTGATCTCCGGCGGGCTGATCTGCGACGTCTTGATCGCCGAGGGCCCGGTGCCCCACTTCTTCAGGATCCGTTCGTAGGTGCCGTCCTTCTTCAGATGGTTGACCGCGGCCCGGAAGGCGGGCGCCAGCGGCGTGCCCTTCTTGAACGCGAAGCCGACATCGAGCCGTTTGAACTCGTTGAGGAACTTCAGGCCGGGCTGTTGTTCGACGGCGTACCTCAGGCCGTTGATGGTGCTCATCACCACGTCGCTGCGGCCCTGCTGGAGGGAGATCCACAGCGCTCCCTGCTCGGCGAAGGTCTTGACGTCGTACGGCTTCTTGCCGGCCGCCGTGCACAGGTGCCGGTTCTGCTCCAGCGTCGCCTCGAAGGTGGTGCCCGCGCCGGTGGCGACGGTCAGTCCGCACAGCTGCTTCAGCGAGGTGACCTTCGTCAGCGGGCTGTCCTTGCGGGCCGCGAAGCCCTGGCCGTCGTTGACGTACGTGACGAAGTCGATGGTCCTGCGGCGCTCGTCGGTGACGCCGAAGTTGCCGGTGCCCACGTCGTACTTGCCGCTGCCGAGGGCCGGCAGGATCGCCTCGAAGCTCGCCACCTCGCGGTGGATCCGCAGCCCGAGGGCCTTGCCGACCGCGTCCGCGAAGTCGATGTCCTGGCCGGCCAGGGTCGTGCCGTCGGGCAGGTAGGTGGCGCCGGGCGGGGTGCCCACGCTGGCGGCGAACGCGAGGGTGCCGCGCTTGCGGACCTCCGCGGGCAGCAGTTTCGCCGCCGCCGGGTCCTTGGTGACGCCGGAGACCACGTCGGTGGTGGGGATCTTGGCGTGCCCGGCGGCCGGACCGGTGGCGCCGGCGGAGTCCGACGGGTCGCCCGAGCCGCAGGCGGTGAGCGCCAGGACCGCGGTGGCCAGCAGGGCCGTGGTGCGCAGTGCGGTGGTGCGGGGCGTGGTGGTGGTCATGGGCGCGGGCTCTCCAGGTGCTTCTCGAACGGCAGCGGGCCGATCGACTCCGGGTCGGCGGACAGGTCGAACAGCGGCCGGTAGCCCGCGGCGAGGTAGAGGCCCTTGGCCTCGGGCTGGCGCGGACCGGTGGTCAGGTGGATACGGGTGTAGCCGCGGGCCGCGGCGTGCTGCTCCAGGGCGGCGAGGACCTTCCGGCCCAGTCCGCGCCGGCGGTGCGCGGAGTGCGTCCAGATCCTCTTGAGTTCGGCGGTCCGGGCGTCGAGGCGGCGGTACGCCCCGCCGGCCACCGGCTCGCCGTCCGCAAGCAGCAGCAGGAACGCGCCGCCGGGCGGGGCGAACTCCTCCGCCGGGTACTCCAGGCCGAGGTCGACCGGCTTCTCGTAGCGCGTGCTGTATTCGTGGGTCAGCTCGTCCAGCAGCGGGCGGGCGAGGGGATCGGTGACGGTGGTGTGCCGCACCGTCAGGCGGCTGTCCGCCAGGGGCCGGGGCGTGGTGGTCATCGGGCCGCCTCCGCGGCCGGCTCCGGTGCCGCGGCCGGTGCGGGCGACCCCCACAGGAACGGCGCACCGTGCCGCTCCCCGACACCGAACGCGTCGAACCCCAACTCATCGGCGGGCACTGCGAGTTCGACGACCTCGCGGAGCCGTTCGTGGGGAGAAAGGAGGCGCCCGGACAGCGCGTCCGGGACATTGTCGATCAAAGTCATGACGCCGAAGCGCATACCGCGCCCTTCTGCGAGCGGGACGGAGGGAGGAAGGAAGGAGGAAGGGGTGGGAGGAAAGGAAGCAGGGGTCCCGGGAGGGGGGAGGCGTGGTGAAGCGGGTGGAGCGAGGGGAGGGGTCGCCGAAGAAGCGGCGTGGGGTGTGAAGGCGCGCGGCGGGAGGAGAAGGAGAACCGCGGAAGGGGCCCGGCCTTATCGGCGACGGGCCGCAGGGCAGGGGGTCAGCTCAACAGGACGACGACCACACACGACCGAAGTCGATGTGGTCGCGGGTGACCAGCCGCTGCCATGCGTACATGCCAACAAGTGGAACAGGCATCCGTTTCCGCGTCAACCGCGACGTGATCCCTCGCTCACAGTGCGGACAGCCTTGACAATCCGGCGGGTTGACCCCATAGCCTCAAGGGCCGGTCGTGCTGAGGGGCGCGGCCTGCTCGTTCGTGTGAAGGCGCCGGAGCCCGTGCTCGCTCTCGGCATCCACGGAGCCTTCGCATGCCTCTGGTCGACCCCGTTTCCGACACCTTCGACGCCCCGGCCGCACCCGCCGCGGCGCCCCCCGACACCACCGACTCCCCGGCCCCCGCCGCGCTGCGCATCGTGCCGCGCCGACGCACCGGCCGACGGGCCGCGGCCGCCGTCGTCCTCGTTCTGCTGACGCTGGCCCTGGTCTCCGTTGTCCGCAACGACGCCTTCCAATGGGACGTGGTCGCCGACTACTTCCTGACCACCGCCGTCCTGCGCGGCCTGGGGCTGACGCTCTGGCTGACCGTGGCCGTCATGGTGCTCGGCTTCGCGCTGGGCACCCTGCTCGCGGCCATGCGGCTGTCCGACAACCCCGTGCTGCGCGGCGTCAGTTGGGGCTACGTCTGGCTCTTCCGGTCCATGCCGATCCTGGTGCAGCTGCTGTTCTGGTTCAACATCGGGGCGCTCTACCCGACGATCCTCGGCGTGCGGACCGTCAATCTGCTCGGCCCGGTCAGCATCGCGGTCGTCGGGCTGACCCTGCACGAGGCCGCCTACGCCGCCGAAGTGGTCCGCGGCGGCATCCTGTCGGTCGACAAGGGGCAGTTGGAGGCCGCCCAGTCGCTGGGGCTGGGCGCCTGGCGGCGGCTGCGCCGGATCGTGCTGCCGCAGGCCATGCGGGCGATCGTGCCACCGGCCGGCAACATGCTGATCGGCACCCTCAAGGGCACCTCCATCGTCAGTGTCATCGCCGTCCAGGACCTGCTCTACTCCGTGCAACTGGTCTACCACCGCACCTACCAGGTCATCCCGCTGCTGCTGGTCGCCACCCTCTGGTACATCGTGGTCACCTCCGTGCTCGGCGCCGGGCAGTTCTTCGTCGAGCGGCACTACGCCCGCGGTACGGCCGGTGCCCGGTGAACGCCTCGCTCGTCATCGTCGGGGCCGGGCCGCGCGGAACCGGTGTCCTGGAGCGGCTGGCCGCCAACCTCCCCGAGCTGTACGGCGGCCGGACCCTGGACATCCACCTCGTCGATCCGCACCCGCCCGGCGGCGGCCGCATCTGGCGCCACGACCAGTCGCCGCTGCTGTGGATGAACTCCATGGCCGAGGACGTCACGATGTTCACCGACGAGACGGTGGAGCAGGCCGGTCCGGTGCGGCCGGGGCCCACCCTCGCCGAGTGGGCCGGGACCGACGGGCAGGCGTTCCTGAGCCGGCAGCGGCAGGGCGGGTATCTGCGCTGGGTGTACGAGCGGTCGGTGGCCGCGCTGCCGCCCGCCGTCACCGTCCATGAGCACCGGGGCACCGCGGTACGGGTCTCCGGCTCGCGCGACGGCCGGCAGCAGGTGTGGCTGGCCGGCCGCCCGGCGCCGCTCCTGGCCGACCTCGTCGTCCTCACCCTCGGCCACCTCGACGCCGAACTCCCGCCCGAGCAGGCCGCGTTGGCGGAATTCGCGGTCCGGCACGGGCTGACCTACCTGCCGCCCGCCTTCACCGCCGACAGCGATCTGAGCGCCCTCCGGCCCGGCGAACCGGTGCTGGTGCGCGGTTTCGGGCTGGCCTTCATCGACCTGATGGTGCTGCTGACCGAGGGCCGCGGCGGCACGTACACCACCGGCGCGGACGGGCGGCTCACCTACCGGCCCTCGGGCCGCGAGCCCGTCCTGCACGTCGGTTCGCGGCGCGGCGTCCCGTACCACTCCAAGATCGGCTACCCGCCGAGCGGTGAACGGCCGCCGCTGCCCCGGTTCTTCGGGCCCGCCCAGGTGGACGAACTCCTCGCCCGGCCCGGCGGGATCAGCTTCCGGCGCGACGTCCGGCCGCTGATCGACAAGGAGCTGGGCTTCGCCCACTACCACCGGCTGTTCACCGCGCACGCCGACCGCACCCGGATGGCCTGGCCCGACTTCGAGGAGAAGTACGCCGCCGCCGACCCGGGCAGCGCCGCGCTCCAGGCCCTGGTCGGCGCGGCCGTCCCGGACCCCGCCGACCGGCTGGACCTGGAGGCGCTGGACCATCCGCTGGCCGGCCTGCGCCACCCCGACGCCGAGGCGTTGCAGGAGGGGCTGCGCGGCTACATCGAGGCCGACCTCGCCCGCCGCCACGACCCCGCGCACAGCCCCGACCTCGCGGTCTTCCTCGCACTGCTGTCGGTCTACGGCCAGCTGATCCGGCTCGGCGACCGCGGCCCCTGGTGGCACGGCTTCTTCAGCTACCTCGCCTCCGGCCCGCCGGGACCGCGGCTGCGCCAGCTGCTCGCGCTCTCCCGGGCCGGTGTGGTGCGCTTCCTCGGCGCGGACACCACCGTCACCGCCGACCCGCGGCGCGGCCTGTTCCGCGCCGAAAGCCCCAGCGTGCCGGGGGAGTCGGTGACGGCCCGGGCGCTGGTCGAGGCCCGGCTGCCGGAACCGACCGTGGCGCACACCGGCGACGCCCTGCTCCGTTCCCTGTACGCCGAGGGCGCGGCCGCGACCCCGGCCGGGCTGCTGGCGGTCGACCCCGCCGACGGCCGGATCCTGGACCGGGCCGGCCGCCCGCATCCGCGCCGCTTCGCCCTCGGTCCGCACACCGACGCCCGGGCCGGCGGCGCCTTCTCCCGTCCCGGCACCAACGCCCCCGCCTTCCGGCAGAACGACGCCACCGCGCGGGTACTGCTCACCTTCCTCCGCGACCGGGCCGCCCGGCCCGCCCCCGTCCCCGTCCCTGCCTCCCGCACCGCACCCCCCGCTTCCGGCACCGCACCCACCCCCGAGGACACCCATGCCGCTGACCACTGACCCACCCGCCGCACGGACGGCCCCCGAGCGGGCCGGACCACCGGCCGCCGACGATCCGGCCGCCCTGAAGGTCGTCCCCGTACGCCACCCCTGGCGGTGGGCCGCGATCGCGGTGACCGCCGTGCTGATCGCGCAGTTCGTGCACGGACTGGTCACCAACCCGGCCTGGGAATGGCCGGTGTTCGCACAGTTCTTCACCGCGGAGACGGTCCTGAAGGCGGTCTGGACCACCCTCCAGCTGACCGTCTACGGCACCGCCCTCGGCTTCGCCCTGGGCATCGTGCTGGCCTTCATGCGGCTGTCCGCCAGCCCCTTCCTGCGCCGGGTCGCCTTCGGCTACATCTGGGCCTTCCGCTCCATCCCGCTCATCGTCCAGCTGCTGTTCTGGTTCAACCTCGCCTACCTCTACAAGCGGCTGGACTTCGGCATCCCCTTCGGGCCCGGCTTCTTCCACTTCGACACCATGGGGCTGGTCGGGGCGATGGGCGCGGCGGTGCTGGGCCTGGCGCTGCACCAGGCCGCGTACGCCGCCGAGATCGTGCGCGGCGGGGTGCTCGCGGTGGACGGCGGACAACTGGAGGCGGCCGCCGCGCTCGGCATCCCGCGGCTGCGCCAGCTGCGCCGCATCGTGCTGCCGCAGGCCGCGCGTTCGATCCTGCCCAACGCCACCAACGAGGTCATCTCCCTCTTCAAGGGCACCTCGATCGTCTCCGTCATGGCGATCGGCGAGCTCTTCTACCAGGTCCAGGTCATCTACGGACGGAACGGCAGGGTCGTGCCCCTGCTGATGGTCGCCACCGCCTGGTACGTCCTCCTCACCACCGTGCTCTCCGTCCTCCAGCACTACGTGGAACGCCACTTCGCCAAGGGAGCCACCCGATGAGCACGCAGACCGTGATGGTCGACGTCCGCTCGGTCCACAAGAGCTACGGCTCGCTCGACGTCCTGAGGGGGGTGGACCTGACGGTCCGGGCCGGCGAGGTCACCGTCGTCCTCGGCCCGTCCGGCTCCGGCAAGTCGACCCTGCTGCGCACCATCAACCACCTGGAGAAGGTCGACGGCGGCTCGGTGAGCGTGGCCGGCGCGCTGGTCGGTTACCGCAGGTCCGGCAACAAGCTGCACGAGCTGCGGGAACGGGAGATCCTCAAGCAGCGCACCGGCATCGGCTTCGTCTTCCAGAACTTCCACCTCTTCCCGCACCTGACCGTGCTGGCGAACATCACCGAGGCCCCGGTCTCCGCGTTGCGCCGCCCGAAGAAGGAGGCCGAGGCGGCCGCCCGGGCGCTGCTCGACCGGGTCGGGCTCGCCGACAAGGCGGACGCCTACCCCCGGCAGCTCTCCGGCGGTCAGCAGCAGCGGGTGGCCATCGCCCGGGCGCTCGCCCTCGAACCGAAGCTGCTGCTCTTCGACGAGCCGACCTCCGCGCTCGACCCGGAGCTGGTCGGTGAAGTCCTCGACGTCATCCGGGACCTGGCCCGCCGGGGCACCACGATGATCATCGTCACCCATGAGATCGGCTTCGCCCGCGAGGTCGCCGACACCGTCGTCTTCATGGACGGCGGACGGATCGTCGAACAGGGCCCGCCCGGCCAGGTCCTCGACCACCCGCGCCACGAGCGCACCGCGTCCTTCCTTTCCAAGGTCCTGTGAACATGAGGAGACATCCGTTGCCCCGCCGCACCCTGACCACCGCCCTCATCCTCGCCGCCGGCTCCGTACTGCTCACCGCCTGCGGCGGCGCGGCGGCGGGCGGCGGCGACGCCGGGAACGCCGTCACCGGCGCCCATGGCGTCAAGATCAACATCGGCCCGGACCAGCACCGCATCCACGGCGTCAAGGACCCGAAGATCGCCGCGCTGGTGCCCGCCCGGGTCCGCGGGACCGGTGAGCTGCGGATCGGCGTGAGCGCCGACGGCAGCCCACCGCTGACCTTCCACGCCACCGACGACAAGACCCTCATCGGCGTGGAGGACGACATCGCCACCCTGGTCGCCGACACCCTCGGCCTCAAGCCCCGCTTCGACCCGCTGTCGTGGGAGAACCTCTTCGTCGGCCTGGACAGCGGCAAGCTCGACGCGGTCTTCTCCAACGTCACCGTCACCGAGGAGCGCAAGGACAAGTACGACTTCGCCACCTACCGGCTCGACCAGCTCGCGATGGAGGCGAAGAAGGGCAGCGGCTGGAAGGTCCGCGGCCCCAAGGACGTCGCGGGCAGGACGATCGCGGTCGACTCCGGCACCAACCAGGAGAAGATCCTCGTCGACTGGAGCAGGGAGAACGAGAAGGCCGGCCGCAAGCCGGTCGACATCAAGTACTTCCACAAACCCTCCGACACCTACCTCGCCCTCCAGTCCGGCCGCCTCGACGGCTTCTTCGGCCCGAACCCGACCGCCGCGTACCACGTCCACACCGCCGGCCAGACCGAGATCGTCGGCACCTTCTCCGGCGGCGGCAGCGTCCGGGGCGAGATCGCCGCCACCACGAAGAAGGGCAGCGGGCTGGTCAAGGCCTATGCCGCGGCGCTGCAGAAGGTCATCGACGACGGCCGCTACGGCAAGGTGCTGGCCCGCTGGGGGCTCACCGGTGAGGCCCTCACGTCCTCGCGGATCAACCCGCCCGGCCTGCCCAGGACCGCCAACTGACCGGCGCCGGACCGGAAAGGAACCCCATGCCCCACCCCCTGCACCTGGCCGTCGCGCTGGACACCCCGCAGCCGTCCGGCGGTGCCGCCCACCACGCCGCGTACGACGCCGCGCGCCTCGTCGCGCTCGCCCGGCTCGCCGAGCGCGGCGGCCTCACCTTCGTGACCCTCGGCGACGGCTTCGGCCGCCCCGGCCTCGACGCCCCGGCCGTGCTCGCCCGGATCGCCCCGGCCACCTGGGGGTCCCCCCGGCCGGAGGCTGGGGGAGGATCGGGCTGATCCCCACCGTCACCACCACCCACACCGAGCCGTTCCACGTCTCCACCACGGTCGCCACCCTGGACTGGGTCAGCCGCGGCCGGGCCGGCTGGTCCGTCGAGGTCTCCACCACCGACGCCGACGCCGCGCTCTTCGGCCGCCGGCCGGCCGCCCCGCCCGCCGAGGTCTGGGCCGAGGCCGGCGAGGTCGCCGACGTCGCCGCCCGGCTGTGGGACAGCTGGGAGGACGACGCGGAGATCCGCGACCGCGCCACCGGACGGTTCATCGACCGGGACAAGCTCCACCACGTCGACTTCACCGGCCGCACCTTCTCCGTCCGCGGCCCCTCGATCGTGCCCCGGCCCCCGCAGGGCCGCCCGGTCGTCGCGGTGGACGCCACCGACGAGCCGGCGCGCGAGGTGGCCGCGGCCCACGCCGACCTCGCCCTGGTCCGCGTCGAGGACCCGGCCACCGCCCGGGCCGTCCGCGAGGAACTGCGCGACCGCGCCGGCACACACGGCCGCGACCCCGGCCACCTGCTGGTCTTCGCCTCGCTGCCGGTCGAGCTCGACGACGCGGCCGACGGGGCCGGGCTCGCCGACCTGATCGCGGACTGGCGGGCGGCCGGCGCCGCCGACGGCTTCCACCTGCGCCCCGCCGATCCCCGCCGGGACCTCGCACTGCTCGTCGAGGCCACCGTCCCCGTCCTCCGGGCGCGCGGTCTGCTCGGCCGCCCCGGCCACCCGGGCGGCACACTGCGCGAGCACCTCGGCCTGCCCCGCCCGGCCAGCCGCTACGCCCTCGCCAGGGAGACCGCATGACCCCGACGGCCCCCACAACACCCACGACCCCCACGCCCCCGCGCAAGCAGATCCGGCTCGCCGCCCACTTCCCCGGCGTCAACAACACCACCGTCTGGGCCGACCCGAGGTCCGGCAGCCAGATCGACTTCGCCTCCTTCGAACACCTCGCCCGTACCGCCGAGCGCGGACTGTTCGACTTCTTCTTCCTCGCCGAGGGGCTGCGGGTCCGCGAGCACAAGGGGCGGATCCACGACCTCGACGTGCTCGGCCGGCCCGAGTCGCTCACCGTGCTGGGCGCCCTGGCGGCGGTCACCGAGCACCTGGGACTGGCCGCCACGGTCAACACCACCTTCAACGAGCCGTACGAACTCGCCCGCCGGCTCGCCTCCCTCGACCACCTCAGCGGCGGCCGGGCGGCCTGGAACGTGGTCACCACCTCCGACGCCTTCACCGGCGAGAACTTCCGCCGCGGCGGCTACCTCGACCGCGCCGACCTCCCCCAAGTTCTCGACTTCGCTCGAACAGGGGGTACCCCCATCACCCGGGCGGCCGAATTCGTCGCCGTGGCACGGGAGTTGTGGGACTCCTGGCCGGACGGGGCGGCGCCCCGGCCGGTCGACCACCGCGGGGAACACTTCACCGTCCGCGGCGAGTTCACCGTGCCGCGCAGCCCGCAGGGGCATCCCGTCATCATCCAGGCCGGGGACTCCTGCGAGGGCCGGGAGTTCGCCGCCGCCACCGCGGACGTCATCTTCACCCGGCACAGCGGCCTCGAAGCCGGCCGGGCCTTCTACGCCGACGTCAAGCGCCGGCTCGCGGCGTACGGCCGGCAGCCGGACCACCTCGCGGTCATGCCGGGCGTCACCTTCGTCCTCGGCGACACCGCCGCCGAGGCCCAGGAACACGCCGCCGAGATCCGCCGGTTGCAGGTCTCCCCGCAGAACGCGCTGCTCGCGGCCGAGCAGATCTGGGGCGTGGACCTCTCCGGGTACGACCCCGACGGGCCGCTGCCGGACGTCGATCCGGACCCCGGCAGCGAGCTGGCCCAGGGCCGGGTCAGGATCGCCGACCCGAAGGCGATCGCCGACAAGTGGCGGGCGCTGTCCCGCGCCAAGGGCCTGTCGCTGCACGAGACGGTGATCGAGACCACCGGCCGGCAGTCCTTCATCGGCACCCCGGAGGACGTCGCGGCGCAGATGGACGCCTTCGTGCAGAGCGACGCCGCCGACGGGTTCATCCTGGTGCCGCATCTGACGCCGGGCGGTCTCGACCCGTTCGTGGACCGGGTGGTACCCCTCCTCCAGGAGCGCGGGGTCTTCCGCACGGAATACACCGGTACGACGCTGCGCTCCCACCTCGGGCTGCCGCCGCAGCCCGGCCGCGCAGCAGGAAAGGGACCCATCGCATGAGCACCGATGCACGCGAGGAGTGGCAGGACTGGCGCGAACGGCGCCGCGCCGCGATCAGCGGGCCGTACGGCCCGCTCGCCCTGGCCGGCACCCACTGGCTGGCGGACCACCCCGACGGCCGGATCGCGGGACTGCCGGGCCACTGGACCGCGCAGGACGACGCGGTCGTACTGCGGGCCGGGCCGGACGACGGACTCACCGTCGACGGCGAACCGGCCGCCGGTGAGGTCCGGCTCGGCCCGGACGCGGACCCGGCCTCGACGCGGGTGACGTCCGGCGAGCGGCATCTGCTGGTGCTGCGCCGCGAAGGCGCGTGGGCGGTGCGCGACTTCGACCCGGAGTCGGAGGCCCGCCGGTCGTTCGCCGGCATCGACGTCTACGAGCACGACGCGCGCTGGGTGCGGCCGGGTCTCTTCCGGCCGTACGCGCAGGGCCGCACGATCCAGGTGCGCAACGCCGACGGGCAGCGGCGGGGCCTGGGGCTCGCCGGGGAGCTCGCGTTCACCCTCGAAGGGGACGAGCACACCCTGCAGGTCGCGGTCGAGGGCGACGGCTCGCTGTGGGCGGTGCTCGCCGACGCCACCAGCGGCACCGACAGCTACCGCTTCCGGTTCCTGCGGCCGCCCGCGCCCGCCGCGGACGGCACCGTCACGGTCGACCTCAACCGGATCCTGCTGCCGCCGTGCGCGTTCGCCGACCACTTCCTGTGCCCCTTCCCGCCGCCCGGCAACACCCTGTCGGTCGCGCTGCGCGCGGGGGAGCGGAACCCCACCGTCCGCTGACCGGTCCCAGGACCGACCGAGGGGGTCACCCCGCGCCCCGGCAGCCGTCAACGCGGCTGCCGGGGCGCGGTGTTGAGGTGTCGGGCGCATTTCCGGCGCGAGACATGCGTGAAGCCCTCTTGCGCTCAACGGGTGGTGCGCCGGAGACTCCCGCTCAGCGCTTGTCAGGGGCACGCAAAAATGAACGTGCGGATTCGCGTGCCCTTCGGCTGCGCCTCACCGGGCTGCCCACCGGCGGCCCCCCGATCCCCTCGGAGGAATCAGTGAGGAACGAGCGCACCACCCCCCGCAGCGGCATGGCGAGACGCACCCGGCTGATCGCCGTGGCGTCCGGACTGGTGGCCGTCGGAGCCATCGCCGTCCCGACCGCCAGCGCCCAGAACCCCGCCCCCGCACAGACGTTCAGCGCCGCACGGCTCACCGCCGCCGGTGACGCGGTCCGCGCGGCGAACGTCGCCGGCACCGCCTGGCGGGTCGACCCCGCGACCCACACCCTGGTCGTCACCGCCGACCGCACCGTCTCCCGGGCGGAGATCGCGAAGATCCAGCGGGCCGCCGGCGCCAACGCCGGTGCGCTCCGCATCGACCGGACCGCCGGCACGTTCCGCAAGTTCATCTCCGGCGGCGACGCCATCTACACGCCGAGCTGGCGCTGCTCGCTGGGCTTCAACGTCCGCAGCGGCAGCACGTACTACTTCCTGACGGCCGGTCACTGCACCGAGGGCAAGCCGCCGTGGTACACCACCTCCTCGGACACCACGAGCATCGGCCCGACGACCGGCACCAGCTTCCCCGGCAACGACTACGGCATCGTGAAGTACACCAACACGTCCCTGTCGCACCCGGGCACCGTCGGCAGTCAGGACATCACCAGCGCCGGCACCCCGAGCGTCGGCCAGTCCGTCACCCGCCGCGGCTCCACCACCGGCATCCACAGCGGCAAGGTCACCGCCCTGAACGCCACCGTCAACTACGGCAGCGGCGACATCGTCTCCGGGCTCATCCAGACCACCGTCTGCGCCGAACCGGGTGACAGCGGCGGCCCGCTCTACTCCGGGACCAAGGCGCTGGGCCTGACCTCCGGCGGCAGCGGCGACTGCACGTCCGGTGGCACCACCTTCTTCCAGCCCGTCACCGAGGCGCTCAGCGCGTACGGCGTGAGCGTGTACTGACCGGCCGGGACGTGAGCACTTCCTGACCGGACAGGACCGGCCGGGTCCCCGTCAGCCGGCTGACGGGGACCCGGCCGGCACCCCTCGCCCGCGCCTCGACCGCCTTCCGGAGCCGGGCATACCATGGAAAAGCAGCCCGAACACGGACGGTATACGGCACACCTCAGGGGGCCGTGATGGTCGAAGAACTGGTGACGGCCGGAGTGGGACTGGCATGCGCCGGCGCGGTGTATTTCATGGCGGCGGCGCGGGTGGTCAGGCAGTACGAGCGCGGGGTGGTGCTCCGGCTGGGCAAGCTGACCTCCGCGGTCCGGCCGCCGGGCTTCACCATGATCATCCCGGGCATCGACCGGATGCGTAAGGTCAACATGCAGATCGTCACGATGCCGGTGCCCGCCCAGGAAGGCATCACCCGCGACAACGTCACGGTCCGGGTCGACGCGGTGGTCTACTTCAAGGTCGTGGACGCCGCCGACGCGGTCATCCGGGTCGAGGACTACCGCTTCGCGGTCTCCCAGATGGCCCAGACCTCCCTCCGGTCGATCATCGGCAAGAGCGAGCTGGACGATCTGCTGTCGAACCGCGAGAAGCTCAACCAGGGCTTGGAGCTGATGATGGACAGCCCGGCCATCGGCTGGGGCGTGACCGTCGACCGGGTGGAGATCAAGGACGTCTCGCTGCCGGAGACGATGAAGCGGTCGATGGCCCGCCAGGCGGAGGCCACCCGCGACCGGCGGGCCCGGGTGATCAACGCCGATGCCGAGCTGCAGGCGTCGAAGAAGCTGGCCGAGGCCGCGGCCGCGATGTCCGACCAGCCCGCCGCGCTGCAACTGCGGCTGCTGCAGACCGTGGTGGCGGTCGCCGCCGAGAAGAACTCCACCCTCGTCCTGCCGTTCCCCGTGGAGCTGCTGCGGTTCCTGGAGCGCTCCGCGCAGCAGGGCCAGGTGCCGGCCGGCCCGCCGGAGACCGCGGACCGGCGGGAGCCGGTGCGCCGCCCGGACGGCGCGACCGCCGCGGAGGAGCCGCTGCCGGGCGAGGAGCGGCTGGAAGTGCTCCCCGACGCCGAGCACCCGGCCGACCTGCCCGTCGCCCCGCCGGTGGACCTGGCCGCCGATGTGCCGGTGGACCTCCCGGAAGACCTCCGCTGAGCCGCTCCGCCCGCCCCCTGCCCCCGCCGCTCCCCGGCGGGGGCGTTTTCCGGCCGGACCGGACCCTCACATACGGGCCCGCCCGGGGCGACCCGCACCCCGGTTGATGTCCGCACTCAGGAGCACGGTCCGCGGATATCGGTGTGACGGCGATGTGGCGGAACCGTGAACTCCCGTACGTGAGACCGGAACTCGGTCTTGTGCACGACTGAGACGGGTGGGAATACTCGGCTCCGCACGTTGGCATGAACGCGACCCCCCGAGGCGCTGCGCCGCGGGGCGGCCCCGTTCGTGCCGGAATCTCACTCTCCGGGCCCGTGCGACTCCCCACAGTCCGGGCCCTTCCCCCCACGGGAGGCTCTGAGTTGAAGCACCGACGCATACCCGACCGGCGCGCCGTCCTGGCAGGCGCCGGAGCGCTCGCCCTCGCCGCCACCGCCACCGTCACCCTCGCCAACGCCCAGGCGTCCCCGGCCCCCACCGCCCCCACGGTGGCCAGGCTGACCTCCGCCGCGGCCACCACCCTGGCGTCCCAGCTCAAGACCGGCACGGCCGGCGCGTACTACGACGCGCAGGCGAAGAAGCTGGTGGTCAACGTCGTCAGCGAGACGGCCGCCAAGGCCGTCCGGGCGAAGGGCGCCGAGGCCAGACTCGTCAAGCACACCCTCGCCCAGCTCGACGCGGCCCGGCAGACACTGAAGGCCAAGGCCACCATCCCCGGCACGGCCTGGGGCATCGACCCGCGCAGCAACAAGGTCGTGGTGACCGCCGACCGCACGGTCACCGGCAGCAAGCTGGACCGGCTCACCGCGGTCGCCCGGAGCCTCGGCGACCGGATCGAACTCCGACACAGCAAGGGGGAGTTCAAGCCCTTCATCGGTGGCGGTGACGCGATCTGGGGGAGCGGCGCCCGCTGCTCGCTGGGCTTCAACGTCGTCAAGGACGGCCAGCCCTACTTCCTCACGGCCGGCCACTGCGGCAACGCCGTCAAGAGCTGGTCGGACAAGCAGGGCGGCTCGGAGATCGCGACCACCGAGGACTCCAAGTTCCCCGGCGACGACTACTCCCTCGCCAAGTACACCGGGAACACCGAGCACCCGAGCGAGGTCGACCTCTACAACGGCAGCACCCAGAAGATCACCAAGGCCGCCGAGGCCACCGTCGGTGAGAAGGTGCAGCGCAGCGGCAGCACCACCCAGGTCCACGACGGCACCGTCAAGGCCCTGAACGCCAGCGTCAACTACCAGGAGGGCACGGTCGAAGGGCTGATCCAGACCGACGTCTGCGCCGAGCCCGGCGACAGCGGCGGCGCGCTCTTCGACGGCGAGTCCGCGATCGGCCTCACCTCCGGCGGCAGCGGCGACTGCTCCGGCGGCGGCGAGACCTTCTTCCAGCCGGTCCCGGAGGCCCTGAAGGCCTACGGCGCGCAGATCGGCTGATCCGCGGCCGCGGTCCAGGATCCGTCCCGGCCCGCTCCCGGGGCGCCGGCCCCCGGACACGTCCGCCGTCCGGGGGCCGGCGCCCGGCGGGGTCAGCCGGTCGCCCGCCCGTCGCCCGGCCCGAACGCGGCCAGCGCCTCCTCGGCCGAAACCCGGGCCCGTACGTACGTATCCGCCCAGTCGGCCGCCGACGGGAAGCCCGAATCCCGGGCGATCCGGGCGCAGGCCGCGTCGTAGTCGAAGGGGGTGCGCCGCAGGGTGACCGCGCCGCCGCCGGCCCCCAGCAGCGCCCAGTGCGCACCGGCCCTGCCGTACGGCATGCCGACGCTGCCGGGGTTGACCACCAGCCGTCCGTGGGTGAGCCGGACGTACGGCATGTGGGTGTGTCCGCAGACCACGGTCCGTACCGTGCCGGGCAGCTCCGCCAGCACCTCGGCCCAGCGCTCGGGCCGCGAGTCGACGAGCACCATCTCCTCGTCGTCCCGGGGCGTGGCGTGGCAGAACAGGACCGGTCCGAGCCCGGCCACCTCCAGTGTGACGGAGGTGGGCAGCGACCGGAGGAAGTCCCTTTCCTCCGGGGCGAGTTGGCCGGCCGCCCAGGCGCTGACCGGGTCCGCCGGGCCGTCTTCCCCGCGGCCCGCCGGATCGTCGGTCAGCTCCCGGTCGGCGTTGCCGCGGACCCACACCGCGCGCTCCCCGAGGGAGCGCAGTGCGGCGAGGGTCTCGCGGGGCAGGGGCCCGGCGAGCAGATCGCCGGTCAGTACGATCCGCTCGGCGGCGCGGACGTCCGGCTCGGCGAGCACCGCCTCCAGGGCCGGCAGCACACCGTGGACGTCGGAGAACACGGCGACCCCGGTCCGGTCCGAAGTTCCCTACGGGGGCCGGATGTTGATGTCGGTCATGGGTCGAGCCTATGCGCCGGCGGTCCCCGCACGTGGCGGCCCCCGGGCACCACCCACCGGTGCCCGGGGACCTGGGTGCGGTGCTCAGAACTCGAAGACCGAGCTCAGGCCGGCGCGCATCACACAGGAGTTGGCGTAGGTGTAGGTGTACGACACCCGCTTGCCCTGCCACACGCCGTCGGCGGTGACGACGATCGGGGCCCACTCCTTGGTGCACAGCCGGTCCGACTTGGGGCTGGTGACGGTGTTGAAGTCACCGGCCGCGGCCCGCAGTTCGGCGCAGGCGGCCTTCGGCGCCGGGTGGCTGCCGGAGGCCACCGGCATACAGCTGAGCGACACCGCGCGCTGGACCGTGGCGTTCGCGCGGCTGTCGCCCTGGCCGACCGTCAGCACCAATTCCGACGGTGCGTAGAGACCGCCGCTGCGCGCGGGCTGTGCTGGGGCGGCGACGGCTTGTGCGCTGGTGGCCAGCGTGCCGAGGACCAGCGCCGTGCCGAGCGCGATCGCCCCAGTGGTGTACCGCATGACGAACACTCCTTTGCTCGAAGGTGCAGATACCGGACGGGAGTTTGGTCGAAACACGTCCCGAAAGCACCTTGAGTGGGCCTCGGCCGATCGCTTTGAGTCGTTGGGTGAAAGCTGAGAGTAATGGCGCGAACCTGACGGGTGGGGTTCGGGGGAGCGTACGGGAAGCGCGGTGCGGCCAGCCGGAATGCCCCGTGCATCGTGCGGGGGGCAAGGGCCACGGTGACCGGGAGGGAAGTAATCCGGCCGCCGACCGGTCGTTCGGGCGGGTTTTGATCTCCGTCGATTGGCCGAAGAGGGGGGCCGGAGGCTGCCTCCGTACGGCCTGGGCCGCGCTTCGAGGTAACAGGCGGTCGGCGGCGGGCTGCCTTACCCGCCGCGTTTTCGTACGCAATCGGGGTGCGGGCGGCCTCAATCCCGGGACGCGGCCCGCCCGTTCGGCGGCCCGTCCAGCTCCGGCAGTCCGGCCGTCAGCGCCCGCATGCCGCGGGCCGCCAACTCGCCGGGCCCGCGCGGCCCGTTCACCGGCCCGTCGTCCGCCGCCCACTCCTCCACCGCGACCCGCAGCGCGGTGTTCGCCGCGGCCGCGGCCAGCCGGACCTGTAGCGCCTCCGCACCCGTCATCCGCGCGAGGACCGGCCGCAACGCCTCCTCGGCGTCGTGGTGGACCCGGTGCCAGACCGCACGCAGCGCCGGATCGCCGGGCATCGCCCGCAGCAGCCCGCGGGTCCGGCGCAGCGCCTCCGCGGCCGGCTCGTCGGCGGGGGTCAGCGCCCGGCGGGCGGCCTGCTCCAGTACCTCGCGGACCGTGGGCGCCGCCGGCCCGGCGGGCGGTGCGGCCAGGTCGTCGATCCACTGCCGCACCCCGACGGAGAGCAGCGGCGCCACCGCGTCCTCCTTGGTGCGGAAGTAGCGGTAGAAGGTGCGCAGCGCGACGCCGGAGGCGCGGGCGATCTCCTCGGCGGTGACCGCGGCGCCGCGCTCGGCGAACAGCGCCGCCGCACAACGGGCGATCTCCAGCTGGGTCGCGGCCTTGCGCCGCTCGGTGAGCGAGGGGCGGGCGGCGGGCGCCGCGGGACGGGGCTCGGTGGGCACGGACTCGGCGGACATGGACTCAGCTTACGGAGCGTGGTGCCAGGACGGCGCATCGCGCGTGTTTGGCACAACGTGCCATTACGGCGTACCGTGCACGGCGATCGCCGCAACGCCGATCGTCACCATCGCGAAGGGAGCACCACCATGAACCGCTTCGAGGGACGCCGGGTCCTGATCACCGGGGCCGGCTCCGGTATCGGGCAGGCCACCGTCCACCGGATCCTCGCCGAGGGCGGCCGGGTGGTGGCGGCGGACGTCGACGCCGCGGGCCTGGAGGCCACCGCCGGCCGGGCCGCGGCGGACGGGGTCGCGGGCCGGCTGCGGACCGCGGTGCTGGACATAGCCGACGAGGCGGCGGTCCGCTCCGGCGTCGCCGCCGCGGTGGACGGCCTCGGCGGCCTGGACGTGCTGGTCAACGCGGCCGGCATCCTGCGCTCCGCGCACACCCACGAGACCAGCCTGGAGCTCTTCAACCGGATCATCGCCACCAACCTGACCGGCACGTTCCTGATGATCCGCGAGGCACTGCCCGCCCTCCTGGAGGGCACGTCCCCGGTCGTGGTCAACTTCAGCTCCACCTCGGCCTCGTTCGCGCACCCCTACATGGCGGCGTACGCGGCGAGCAAGGGCGGCATCCAGTCCATGACCCACGCGATCGCCGCCGAATACGGCAAGCAGGGGCTGCGCGCGGTGTGTGTCGCACCGGGCTCCATCGCCAGCGGGATGACCAGCGGCCGCGGCCCGGGCCTGCCCGAGGACGCCGACATGTCGCTGTTCGTCAAGCTCGCTCCGGCCCTCGGCGAGGGCTTCGCGGGCCCGGAGACGGTCGCCGGCGTCATCGCGATGCTCGCCTCGCAGGACGGCGCGTTCATCACCGGCACGGAGATCCGGATCGACGGCGGCACGCACATGTGACCGTGCCCAACTGGCATGTAAAAAGACGTTTATGACGGTGAGTCAGGCCTCTCCGGTCTCGAACCGGCTCACCTTCCCGTCCGTCACCGTGAACGCCCAGCGCGTCCGCATCTCCCCCCAGGTGTCGTTGCGGTAGTCCGCCACGAGGGACAGCCCGTCGTCCGACTGCGACCGCACCGTCAGGTGGCCGCGCGAGCCGAAGACCTCCCGGTCGGTCCACTCCCGCAGGTCGCGGTCGGACCCGTCGTCGGACATCGTCGCGTCGGGGGTGAGCGCGGCGAAGAACGCCTGCTCGTCGTGGGCGTTGAGGGCGGTGACCAGTGCGCGCACCGCGGGGTGGGACAGCTGGTCGGCGGGGAGGGCCATGGGGTTGCTCCTTCGTGCGGTGCGGATGACCGGTGCGTCCGGGGCGGCGCCCGGTGGTTCAGGTCGGCAGTCGTTCCTCCTTCGGGGGGCGGCCCCTCGGGCGGTCCTTCTTCAGGAAGACCGACAGCAGGAGCGTGAGCAGCGTGCCGCCCACCGCCCAGGCGGCGAGCACCAGCAGCGGGCCGGTCGCCGCGGCGCCGTCGAAGTAGGCGAGCGAGCGCGCCGCCCAGGTGCCCGCGCCCGGGGGCAGGGCCGGGCCGATGGCGCGCCAGAACGGGGGCAGCAGCGGATACGGGTAGGCGCCGCCCGCGCTCGGATTGCCCAGGATGACGATCAGCAGGATCGCCAGGCCGATGCCGATGATGCCCAGCAGGGCCTGGCAGGCCAGCGTCGTGGCCCCCACTGCGAAGACCACCAGGGCGCCCAGCCCCCACAGCCCGGCGAAGGTACCGGGCAGCGCGCCCAGGACCGGGCCGACGACGATCGCGCCGGCCAGCCCGGCGGCGATCGCGTACACCGCGAGGGCGGTCAGCCGGATGACGGCCCGGTGCCCGTTGGAGGGCCGCGCCCCGGCGCTGATCGCGAGGATCGCGGCGCACAGGTAGCCGCCGACGCACCAGCCGACGACCAGGTAGAAGGACGACAGGCTGCGGCTGTCGCCCGGGGCCGCGGGGGTGACGTCGACCGTCCGGACGGTGCGCCCCTGGGCCTTCTCGGCCGCCCGGACGACCAGTTCGACCGCCTGGGACAGTGCGGCGCCCCCGCCGCTCGCGACCAGCAACCGGTCGGTGGTGCCGCGCGGAGCCACGATCAGCGCCCCGTCGACGGCCCGGTCGGCGAGCCGCTGCCGCGCCAGACGCTCGGAGCGCAGCGCGCGCGGGTCCAGCGGGGAGCCGGGCAGCCGGCCCAGCTGCGTCACCACCTGCCGGGCGGCCGGCCCCGGAGCGACCACGCCGAGCGGTACGTCCGTCGGCCGGGGGTGGTGGAAGGCGCCGGCGTACGAGGTGATGAACGCGATCATCAGGCCCAGGACGCCGAGCACCAGCAGTGAGGCGTGCGGTGTCACGGCGCTCTTCACCTCGCCGAGGAAGGTGGTGCGGGTGCCGTCGTCCGTGGTGGCCATCCGTCACTCCTCGCCGCAGGTTCACCCACCGGCATCCGGCCCACCGGAAGACGGCTTTTGCCCCCATATCTTGCGAGCTGCGGCGGGTCGGTGCAGAACGGATGGGCTGAACGGCGGAGGTGCGAAGACGATCTTCCGGGGTGCCCCGGCGTGTTGTTCGTACGAATGTTCGACGAGCGGGTTATGGTGGAGGTGAGGAACGAGGGACACAAGGTCAGCCGGGGGGCGGTGAGGTGCAGGAGGTGCGGATGCCCGGGTTCACGCATCTGCACACCGCTTCGGGGTTCTCGCTGCGTTACGGCGCCTCCCACCCGGAGCGGCTGGCCGAGCGCGCCGCAGAACGCGGCATGGACGCCCTCGCCCTGACCGACCGGGACGGCCTCTCCGGGGCCGTACGGTTCGCCCGGGCTGCCTCGGAGGCCGGCATCCGCCCGCTCTTCGGCGCGGAACTGGCCGTCGCGGAGCACACTCCGGACCCCCCGGCCGCCACCACCCGCCGGCGCACCCCGGTGCGCGGCGGCGCCTTCATCGACGAGTCCGCCGCCCGCGCGGTCTTCCTGGCACGCGACGGAGCGGCCGGCTGGGCCGCCCTGTGCCGGCTGGTCTCGGCCGCCCACGCGGGCGGCGGCGACCGGCCCGTCCTCTCCTGGACCGAGCTGGAATCCGCCGCGGACGGACTCACCGTGCTGCTCGGCCCGGACTCCGACATCGGCCGGGCGCTGGCCGCCGGCCGCCCCGACCGCGCCGCCCGGCTCGTCGTCCCCTGGCGCGAGCGGTACGGCGAGGCGCTGCGCCTGGAGGTCGTCGACCACGCCCGGCCCGGCAGCGGCCCCGGCTCCACCCGGCTGGCCGCCCGCACCCTCGGCTTCGCCGTCGACCAGGGCATCCGCGCCGTCCTGACCAACGCGGTCCGCTACGCCGACCCCGGCCAGGGCCCGGTCGCCGACGTCCTGGACTCCGCCCGCCGCCTGGTGCCGGTGGACCCGCACCGCCCCGAGTCCTGGGACGGCGGCGAGCGCTGGCTCAAGGACGCCGACGCGATGGGCCGCACCGCCGAGCGGATCGCCGAGGCGGCCGGCTTCCGGCGCGGCCTGGCCCACCAGTTGCTCGCCATGACCGAGCAGACCGCGGGGGAGTGCCTCGTCGACCCGCAGGACGACATCGGGCTCGGCCGGATCCACTTCCCCGAACCCCACCTGGTCGGCGCGGAACGCCGCACCGCCGCCCGGGTGCTGCGCTCGCGCTGCGCCGCCGGCATGGTCCTGCGCGGCCACGACCGCGACCGGGAGCGCTGGGCCCGGCTGGAGGACGAGCTGCGCACGATCGAACGGCTCGGCTACCCCTCGTACTTCCTGACCGTCGCCCAGGTCGTCGACGACATCCGGCAGCGCGGCATCCGCGTCGCGGCCCGCGGATCCGGCGCCGGGTCGCTGGTCAACCACCTCCTCGGCATCGCACACGCCGACCCGGTCGAGCACGGGCTGCTGATGGAGCGCTTCCTGTCGACGCGGCGGGCCGCGCTGCCGGACATCGACATCGACGTGGAGTCCGCCCGCCGGCTGGAGGTCTACCGCGCGATCTTCGACCGCTTCGGCGCCGAACGGGTCGCCACGGTCTCCATGCCCGAGACCTACCGCGTCCGGCACGCCGTACGGGACGTGGGCGCCGCGCTGGGCATGGACCCGGCGCGGGTCGACCGGCTCGCCAAGGCGTTCCCGCACATCCGCGCCCGCGACGCCCGGGCCGCGCTGACCGAACTGCCGGAGCTGCGCGGCATCCGGGAGGACGGCGGCGAACGGCTGTGGGAACTGGTCGAGGCGCTGGACGCCCTGCCGCGCGGCATCGCCATGCACCCGTGCGGGGTGCTGCTCTCCGACGCCACGCTGCTGGACCGCACCCCCGTCGTGCCGACCAGCGGCGAGGGCTTCGCGATGTCCCAGTTCGACAAGGACGACGTGGAGGAGATGGGACTGCTCAAACTCGACGTGCTGGGCGTGCGCATGCAGTCCGCGATGGCGCACGCGGTCGCCGAGATCGGCCGGGCCACCGGCCGCCGGCTCGACCTCGACGACCCCGCACAGGTGCCGCCCGGCGACCCGGCCACCTACGACCTGATCCGCTCGACCGAGACGCTCGGCTGCTTCCAGATCGAGTCGCCGGGCCAGCGCGATCTGATCGGCCGGCTGCAGCCCGCCACCTTCCACGACCTGGTGGTCGACATCTCGCTGTTCCGTCCGGGCCCGGTCGCCGCCGACATGGTCCGGCCCTTCATCGATGCCCGGCACGGCCGCAGACCCGTCCGCTATCCCCACCCGGACCTGACGGAGCCGCTGCGCGAGACCTACGGCGTGGTGGTCTTCCACGAGCAGGTCATCGAGGTGCTGCGGATCATGACGGGCTGCGGCCGGGACGAGGCGGACGAGATGCGGCGCGCGCTGTCCGAGCCGGAGCTGCAGGGCCGGGTGCGCGCCTGGTTCGCCCGGCGCGCCGAACGGCGCGGCTACGCACCCGAGGTGATCACGCGGACCTGGGAGATCGTCGAGGCCTTCGGCTCGTACGGCTTCTGCAAGGCGCACGCGGTGGCCTTCGCGGTGCCCACCTACCAGTCCGCCTGGCTCAAGGCCCACCACCCCGCGGCCTTCTACGCCGGGCTGCTCACCCACGAGCCGGGGATGTACCCCAAGCGGCTGCTGCTCGCGGACGCCCGGCGGCGCGGGGTGCCGGTGCTGCCGCTGGACGTGAACCGCTCGGCGGTCACCCACCGGATCGAACTGGTGTCCGGTCGGGAGGGTGCCGGGGACGCCTGGGGACTGCGGCTCGCGCTTTCCGATGTCCACGGCATGAGCGAGGCCGAGGCGCGGCGGATCGCGGACGGACAGCCCTACCACTCCCTCCAGGACCTGTGGCAGCGCGCCCGGCCGTCCCGCCCGATCGCCGAACGCCTCGCCCGGGTGGGCGCGTTGGACGCCTTCGGCGCGAACCGGCGGGACCTGCTGCTGTACGTCTCCGAGCTGCACCACCACGGGCGGCGGGCGACCGGCGGTCAGCTGTCGCTGCACACGGACCTGGAGGAACGGCGGGCCGACCCCGTCGAGCCCGCCGGGCTGCCCGACCTCAGCGACGTCGAACGGCTCAGCGCCGAGCTCGGCGTCCTCGGCATGGACGCCTCCCGCCATCTGATGGCCGACCACCGGGAGTTCCTGACCGAACTGGGCGCCCTGCCGGCCCGGCTGCTGCGCAATGCCAGGAACGGCGAGACGGTGCTGGTCGCCGGGGCCAAGGCGGCCACCCAGACCCCGCCGGTCCGCTCCGGCCGCCGGGTCATCTTCACCACCCTCGACGACAGCACCGGCCTGGTCGACTGCGCCTTCTTCGACGACTCCCACGAGGCCTGCGCCCACACCGTCTTCCACTCCTGGCTGCTGCTGGTGCGCGGTACGGTCCAGCGGCGCGGGCCGCGCAGCCTCAGCGTGGTCGGCAGCGCCGCCTGGAACCTCGCCGAACTGGCCGAACTCCGCCGCGAGGGCGGCCTGGAGGCGGTCGCCGCCCGGCTCGCCGCGGAGCCGGACCGGCCCACGGCCGGGCAGGGCACAGCAGCCGGCCCGGACTCCGGCGAAGAGCCCGGAGAGGGCCCCGGCGAAGGAGCGGAGCCCGAACCGGCCGGCACCGGGCCGGGCCGCACCATCCGGCTGGAGACCGGCTACGAACTGCACCCCTGGGCCGACCTCCAGCCCCCGGGTGAACGCGCCGCCACCGGCCGGAAGTTGTGGCACGCCAGCCCCGGGAGCGCGGGATGACCCCCACGACCCGGCCCCCCGCCACGCCGCCGCGACCCCCGGGCGCCGCGCGGCCGCCCGGCATGCTCCACGTCCGCTTCCGCAACGCCCATGACACCCCGGTGACCGCCGGGCAGTTCGAGCAACTCCTCGGCCTCCTGGCGCAGTTCACACCGATGGTCGAGGCGCTGCCGCCGGACGCCGCACTGGCGGACGTCCGCGGCGCGCTGCGCTACTTCGACCGCGACGCGGCGGGCATCGCCGAGCTGATCCGGCTGCGCGCACTGGCCTGGCACGGCGTACGGTGCACCATCGGGATCGCCGCCAACCCGCTGCTCGCCCGGATGGCCGCGCAGGCCGCGGCGCCCGGCGAGATCCGGACCGTCCCCGACGACGCCGAGGCCGTCACCGCCTTCCTCGACCGCCGGCCGGCCTCGGCGCTGCACGGCGTCGGCCCGGCGACCGCCCGCGCGCTCTCCGCATATGGACTCGACAGCGTCGGCCGGATCGCCGCCGCACCCCCCGGGACCCTGCAGCGGATCCTCGGCGCCCGGACCGGCCGGGTCGTCCAGGACCGGGCCCGCGGCATCGATCCCACACCGGTGGTGCCCAATGCCGTCGCCCGCTCGATGGGCGCCGAACACCGCTTCGTCCACGACGAGTTGGACCCGGACCGGCGCCGCCGGGCGCTGCTCTCGCTCGCCGACGACCTCGGCGCACGGCTGCGCACGACCGGGCAGGTGGCCCGCGCGCTCACCCTCATCGTCCGCTACGCCGACCGCTCCACGACGACCCGCACCCGCCGGCTCGCCGAACCGACCGCCCACGGCCCCGCGCTGACCGAGGCGGCCTATGCGCTGCACGCCGCGCTCGGGCTGCAGCGGGCCCGGGTGCGGTCCGTGGCGCTGCGGGCCGAGGACCTGTGCCGCGCCGAACTCGCCGCGCACCAGCTGAGCTTCGACCCGTCCGACGACAAGGCCCACCGCATCGAGGCGGCCGTCGACCGGGCCCGGGCCCGCTTCGGCGCCGGCGCCGTACGCCCCGCGGCGACCCTCGGCCCGGCCGCCCGCCGCACACCCCCGCCCAAGCACGGCAGCAAGCCCCCCGGCCCGGGCGCCGGCCGGCACTGAGCCCCACCGGCCGGGAGCGGTCTAGCCGTAGAGCCGCTCCGCATACCGCGGGCCGTAGTGCTCCTCCAGCTCCGCCAGCGACCGGTCCTGGGCCTCGACGCCCCTGACGATCCGCGCCCGGGAGGGCACCGCCTCCGGCTCCCAGGTCTCCGGCCGCCACAACTCCGAGCGCAGGAACGCCTTGGAGCAGTGGTAGAAGACCTCCTCGACCTCCACCAGCAGCGCCAGCCGCGGGCGGTTGCCCTTGACCACCAGCCGGTCGAAGAACGGGGCGTCCCGCAGCAGCCGGGCGCGGCCGTTGATCCGCAGGGTGTCGCCGCGCCCCGGAAGGACGTAGTTCAGGCCGACGTGCGGATTGGCGAGGACGTTCACGAAGCCGTCCATGCGCTTGTTGCCGGGGCGGTCGGGGATGACGAGGGTGGTGTCGTCCAGGACGAGGGTGAAACCCGCCGGGTCGCCCTTGGGCGAGACGTCGCACCGGCCCTCGGCGTCCGAGGTGGCTATCACGCAGAACGGTGAGCGGGCCAGCCACTGGCGGTCGAGGTCGTGCAGCCGGTGGCGGGTCTTGTTGGCGGCATGGGAATTCGGATGGCCCATCAGCTCGCGCAGCTCCTCCTCCGACGAGATCTCCACGATGCCCGTCAGATCCGCCGGTCCCGCCTGATCCGCCGTTCCCGTACGGTCCGCCGTTCGCGCGCCGTCCGCCGTCGTCTCCATCGGTGTCTCCCCTCCGTCACCTGCCTGGTCAACGCGGTACCGACGGTACGCGACGGGTCTGACAACCGGCCCGTCCCGGGCGCATGAGTGAGGTATCCGACACGGCGGGCACGGCAGCACGGAACGGGAGGTTCGACCCCCGTGCGTCCGGTGAGGGTTGTGTGGGTTTTCCTTCACCGTCACACGACTGGTCCTTCTTGCTTACCCGGCCGTAACTTACTTGCCAGTCAACTGCGTTGGCCCTTGCGATCCGGATCGCAGGTGAACGGCTCACCGTGCACCTCGGAGTCTCCTCACCCTCGCACCCCCCTCACACCCCCCTCGCAAGGAGCATCGTATGAAGCTGCGCTGGTCCCGAACGCTCACCCTGCTGCCCGCCCTCGCCCTCGCCCTTGGTTTCGCCACCGCTCCCGCCTCCGCCGACGCCCCCACCGTCCGCAGCGGCTGGAACGACTTCTCGTGCAAGCCCTCCACCGCCCACCCGCGGCCGGTGGTCCTGGTACACGGCACCCTCGGCAACTCCGTGGACAACTGGCTCGGTCTCGCGCCCTACTTGGTGGCCCGCGGCTACTGCGTCTTCTCCCTGGACTACGGCCAGCTCCCCGGCGTACCGCTCTTTTACGGCCTGGGCCCGGTGGACGCCTCCGCCGGGCAGCTCGCCACCTACGTCGACCGGGTGCTCGCCGCCACCGGAACGCACAAGGTCGACCTCGTCGGCCACTCCCAGGGCGGCATGATGGCGCGCGTCTATCTGAAGTTCCACGGCGGCGCGGACAAGGTGAACACGCTGGTCGGGCTGGCCCCCGACAATCACGGCACCGATCTGGACGGGCTGACCCGCCTGCTGGACCACTTCCCCGGCGCCAAGCAGTACCTGAGCAAGGCGACCCCCGGGCTGACCGACCAGATCGTCGGCTCGGACGTGCTCAACCGCCTCAACGCGGGCGGCGACACCGTCCCCGGGGTGCACTACACCGTGATCGCGACCAAGTACGACGAGGTCGTCACGCCCTACCGGAGCGGCTACCTGGACGGCCCCGACGTGCGCAACGTCCTGCTCCAGGACCTGTGTGCGGTCGACCTCTCCGAGCACGTCGCCATCGGCACCGTCGACCCCGTGGCCTTCCACGAGACGGCCAACGCCCTCGACCCGGCCCACGCCACCCCGACCACCTGCCTGAACGGCTGACGGCGGCCGGCCCGGCTCCCCGCCCGCGCGGGGGCCGGGCCGTACGCCGTCCCCGCGGCGTGGTCTCAGCCCGCGGTCAGCAGGGCGTCGGTGCACTGCCCGGCCAGCTCCTCGGCGTGCGGGGGCAGCGGCTCCCCGCCGCGCAGATGGCGGCGCACCAGGGACAGCGGCAGGTCGACGACGGCGAGCGACACCCGCTCCAGGCCCAGCTCGCCGTGCAGCCCCAGCGCGCCGGCGAGCGCCGCCACCGCCGCCCGGACCCGCATGTTCCCCTCGTCCGCGCGGCGCAGCTGCTCCGCCGGCCAGTCGTCCCGGCCGAACTCGTGCGCCCCGTAGAGCAGCAGCGCGGCCTCCTGGGGGTGCGCGCGGCTCCACGCGACCACGTGGCGGGAGGCCGCCCGGCCCCCGGCACGCGGCCCGTCCCCTGAGCGCAGGGCCGCGAAATAGCCCTCCTGGAAGCCCTCGACGGTGCGTAGCCACACCTCGGCGAGGAGTGCCGGGCGGCCGGCGAAACGGTGGTACAGCGAGCCGCTCGGCGCGCCGACGGCCTGGGCGACCGCGGACATGGTGACGCCCGAGGGCCCGTGCTCGGCCGCCAGCCGTACGGCGGCGTCGAGGAGCTGCGAGATGTCGAAACGGGGTGGCCTGGCCATGTTCTAGAGGGTACTCTCCATAATATTGGAGGGGCCTCTCCAAAACCCTCCTTCTGCGCCGGGCCCGCGCCTGCTCGCGAGCCGGCGCCTGCCCCACGCCTCACGGAAAGGCCGCCCGATGGGTGTCTACAACGTGCACGAGCGGGTGCTGCCCGTCCCCGACGCCGAGGCCGGCCTGCTGATCGACGGCCTGTCCGGCGCCGCCGACCGGCTCTGGCCGGGCCGCGACTGGCCCCCGATGGTGTTCGACGGCCCGCTCGCGGCGGGCGCCGCCGGCGGCCACGGCCCGGTCCGCTACACCGTCGCCGCGTACGTCCCGGGCCGCTGGGTGCGCTTCACCTTCAGCGGCCCGCGGGGCTTCGACGGCTTCCACGAGTACACCGTCCACCCGCTCGGACCCCACCGCACCCTGCTGCGCCACACCCTCGCCATGCGCGCCCGCGGCCCGGCCCGGCTCAGCTGGCCGCTGGCCTTCCGCCAGCTCCACGACGCATGCCTGGAGGACAGCCTGGACCGCGCCGAACACGCCTGCACCGGCCGCGTCGCCCGGCCCGCCCGCTGGAGCCGCTACGTCCGCCTGCTGCGCCGCCTCGTCCGCTGAGCACCCTCACCGCCCGCGTGCCCGCGCCCGACGCAGCACCAGGAAGCCCGGCGCCGCACCGGCGGGGGCCAACGGGATCACCAGCAGCCGGCCGGAGAAGACCAGGACCGTGACCGTCAGTACGGCGCTCGCGGCCACGCCGCACCACAGGGGAGTGCGACGCGGCAGCAGCACCAGTGCGGCGGCCGGCCCGGCGAGGGTCACCGCCGCCGGACAGGTGGCGGTGACCCTCATCAGCACGTCCGGACCGCCCTTCCCGGCGCCGGCCACCACCCCGAGCCCGACGGCCGCCGTCCCCGGCACCGCGAGCGAACGCCGCGGCACCTGCCCCGGAGCACCCCCTTGGCCGGCCGGCGCGGCGCCGCCCCGTCCCGGCTGCCGCAACTCGTTCCTCCACCAAGCACGTCGCCACGACGTCGTCGAACCGCTGCCCCCGAACGGCGCGTAGCGCGGCACGCCGCCCACACGGCCGTGCCGCCGCCCCCACGCGCAGAGGGGACGGCGGCACTCCCGGCGAAAGCCGGGCCTGTGGGGGGGCTTGTGGGTGTCAGCCGTGGTGGCGGGCGGCCTTGCGGCGGGTGGTGGCGAACAGCACCCCGGCACCGGTGGCCAGCACGGCCGCACCACCGATGGCCAGCGGGGCGGTGGCGGAGTCACCACCGGTCTCGGCCAGCCGCTGCCCGGAGACCGGCTTGGCGGCCCCGTCGGTCCGCGCCACATTGCCGGCGGACTTGGGGGCGGCCGCACCATGGTCCGAGGCCGGCGCACCGGCCCCCTTCGAGGGCGCCGTCACATCGTGGCCGCCCCCGTGGTGACCGTGTTGGCCCATGTCCATCGAGGACTTGTCCGCACCCGCCGCGATCTGGCCGTCGGTCGGCGCCGAGGCGGCCGGCGCGGGTGCCGTGGCGGCCTTGGAACCGCCGTTGTCCTTCCCGAACACCACGTCCGAGCAGGTGTAGAACGCCTCGGGGCTGTCCGACCGCTGCCAGATGCTGTAGATCAGGTGCCGCCCGGACCGCTGCGGGACCGTGCCGTCGAAGACGTACTCCCCGTTGGTCAGCTTCGGGTCGGTGACCTTCACGAAGGGCTTCGACTCCAGGTCCGACCACTTCAGCGGCTTGGCCGGGTCGTAGCCCGGCTTGGTGAGGTAGAGCTCGAAGGAGCCCTTGTGCGGGGCGGTGGCCTTGTAGCGGAACGTGTGCTTACCGGCCCGCACCTTGGACGCCGGCCAATCGGCACGCGGCAGGTCCAGGCCCTTGAACTGGGCGTCGCCGCCGCTGCAGAGCTTGCCGTCCGGGATCTTCTGCTTGGACCTGCCGCCGGCGTTGCCGTCCCGCACCCCGTTCCAGTCGTAGAACGCCTGCGCCCCGCCGACCTGCACGGCCGCCTTGCACGCCGCGGACTTCGGGCTCTCCGGCCCCTCCGCGTAACAGGCCAGGACCCGGCTGACCGGGTCCGACATCGAACCGTGCGCGACGGCCGGCCCCGCGCAGAGCACGGTGAGCGCCAGCGGCGCGATCCCGGCCAGCGCGATCCCGGTGGCCTTGCGACGAACGGTCATGGTGGGGGTCTCCTTCATCAGATGCATCGAGCGGGGAGAAGCAACGGGCGCAAGAGGCAGCCGAAGGTGGGGGGTCGGAACGCAGACACCGGCGCCGCCCCCCGGAGACCGGCGCCGACGGCCCGCAATGCCGCCTTGCGAGAAGCACGCTAGCCCCGCTGAACAGCCAATTCGCCCCCGAAAGCGGGTTGCTGAGGATCTTTATGGCGCCCTTAAGGAACCGCTAAGCGGGGCCACAGGCAGGCCGGGAGGAAACGGGCGCGGGGGCCGGACGTGGGGCCGTCGGCCGTCCGTAAGGTGTCGTGCTGGGCAGGCCTGCTGTAGTGGTACGGCCGCCCGCCGCGCCATTCCACCCACCTTGCGTACGACGGCAAAGGCGCCCGCGCCACCGCCATCCGGGGCAGCGCACCGCCGAGTTGACGGACCCGACCACTCTGGAGGCTTCGTGGGAGACGCTTTGATCGGCCTGACCGCGGCACTGGTCGGGGTAGCCGGCACACTCAGTGCCCCCGTCTTGTCGCAACGCCTGATGGCCCGCGTTCAGAGAGACCAGTTCGCGCGCCAACAGCAGGTCGAGGAAGCACAGTGGATCCGCGAGAGGCACGTCGCGGAGCTGGACCGCCGGCGCGACTGCTACGTGTCGGTGAACGCAGTCCTCCGCCAATACCGGACCCACCTGATGAAGTTCCTGTGGCTCATACACAAGGGGGAGGTGACGCCGGAAGCCCGAGAAGTGCTGGAGGAAGCCAGGCAGGCCCATCACGCTGCCTTCGCCGAGGCTCAGATGATCGCCTCGGCCCCGGTCCTGGTCGAGCTCGACGGAATGACGATGGCTCTGTCGGAGACCTATCGCCGGACGATGTGCCTGGAGGAGGGGAATCCAGATCCGGACGGCTCGTTCGACGAGATCCGAGCGGAGATCCGTCAGCTTTGGCGCCGCTGGGAAGGGATGCGTGACGTGATGCGCGCGGACCTCATGGTCGACACCGGGCGCTGATCGCACTCTTGCGCCCCGACGACGGCCCGGAGGCGGTCGCGGCGGGCCGGGGCGTTGTCAGTGGTCGATGGCAGCATCGAGACATGAGCACGCACACCTCCGCCGACCCTTCCCCGCAGCCATACGCCGACCCTTCCCCGCGGCCCCGCGACCTGACCCCGGACGGTCCCGCCCACCGGCCGGCCGGGCCGGAACCGACCGCCCTTCCGGTGGCCGACGCGGCCTACTGGGAAGCCGCCGCCGAGACCTTCGACGACGAGCCGGACCACGGGCTGCGCGACCCGGCCGTCCGCGCGGCCTGGGCCGCCCGGTTGCGGACGTGGTTGCCGGCCGAGCCGGCGGAGGTGCTCGACCTGGGCTGCGGCACGGGAAGTCTGTCCCTGCTCGCCGCGGAGCACGGACACCGCGTGCTGGGCGTCGACCGTTCCCCGCGCATGATCGAGCGGGCCCGCGCCAAGCTCCCCGGTCGGGACGCCGCCTTCCTGGTCGGCGACGCCGCCGAACCTCCCGTGGGGGAGCGGCGGTTCGACGTCGTGCTGGTGCGCCATCTGCTGTGGGCACTGCCCGATCCGACGGCCGCACTGCGCCGCTGGGCCGATCTGCTGGTGCCTGGCGGGCGGCTGGTCCTCATAGAAGGCCGCTGGGGCGAGTCGGACCCCATCGGCATACCCGCCGACGAACTGACCCGCCTCGTCGCCCCGTTGGCGGCCCATACGACCGTCCACGACCTCGCGCACGACGCGGTGCTCTGGGGCAAGGAGGTCCACGACCAGCGGTACGCGTTGCTGGCCGATCTCCCACGTACCTAGCTTTCACGCCGTTGCGCTTTGCGGCGCCCCACGTACCCGTCTGTCCCGCCGCGGGGCGCTGCGCTTTGCGGTGCCTCCCACGTACCCGTCTTTTCCGCCGCGGGGCGTCTCGCCGTTGCGCTTTGCGGCGCCCCCGCACGTAGCTGGCCGTCCCGCCGCGGAACGTCTCGCCGTTGCGCCTGCGGCGGGCTGGGTGGTGTTTCGGGTGCGGTGACTGGCCTGCGGGGCCGGTTGTGTGGACTGCTGTCGCTTTACGTCCACACAACCGGCCCCTCCGGCCCGTCCCCTCCCGTTGGGGGGAGGGGAAGAAGGTGGGTGGGGGCGGGCGTTGGGGGTACAAGGGGTCCTTGGGACCCGTAGGGGTCGGTCGAACAGAT